>JANOVN010000293.1:0-8222 GCA_031417455.1 Hyphomicrobiaceae bacterium
TCTGGGGGTGTGGTTTTGGTTGTGGGGCGGCATAAAACTCAATTCGCAGCCGCCCCTCACCCCGACCCTCTCCCCATGCAAGTGAAGCGCATGGGGAGAGGGAGAAGTAGCCGTGTCGACAACGGTGATGAAACATCAAAAACACTCTTGCGAGTGCCCTGCTCTACCCCTGAGCTACAGCGCTGCTTGCGCAGTTCTGGCTGGATTCGAACCCGCGACCCGGTCATTAACAATGTAGTTCCATCGGCATTCGTCACGGTGAAAAGGTCTGGCGACTAGTTCGATTTGCGAGACGCTCATTGTTACAGAATGTAGTCCCGCATGCATTCGCTAGGTTTTTTGTTCTCCAAGTCAGTCCCGGCGACAAAAGGTGTGAGACATCACCCGATTTCCGGCGAGCCGGTCAAAGGGAGAGCGGGTTCGAACCGCCTCGGCTTTCGCCTTCACCAATGTAGTCCCACGTGCATTCGCCGAGTTCTCCTTTCAACAAATTCGTCTTTTGTTAGTGGCCAGGGCATGAACCCTCGCCGAGTTTGGTGGAAGCGACGGGATTCGAACCCGCGATGACGGAAAACCAAGGCATTACCCCTGGCCCAGCACCGGTTTAAAATGCGCTTCCCTACTCGGCCCTCTCTGGCTGTTTCGGTGCAACTGCAAAGACCCCGATGCGTGACTTACGTTTCCGTCTGGACTTTCATCCGCCGGTTTCATACTTTTCCCGGTGCCTGCGCCGATCCCAGGCGGGCGCTCCCATAATTCAAGTTCCCGGCGACAAAAGGTTTGCAAGATCGGGCTCCCGATAACGGTGAGTCGGGTGCGTTTTCCAAACGCGACCGCCCAGGGGTGGATGTAGTCCTGCAATGCATTCGCCGGAGTGAGTGGCCGGAGGGACAAGGTTGATTTTCCGAAGACATCGGTTTGTAGCGATGTAGTCCATGGAAGCATTCCCTCCAGCACTCAGTCACTTGAGTCGTGGGGTCCAGGGGGCGAGCCCCCTGGCCTTCTCTTCTGTCAAGCCAGCTCGATCTTTTCGATCTCACCAACCCAATGCGCCGGTCCGATTTTTCCGGACGCGAACCGTTCCATCACCTCGAACACGGCGTCGGAGAATCCCCCGACGTTCAAGATGTCGTCACGCTCCACCGCCTGCGTCGTGCCGTACGGCTGGATGTCGATGCAGACGAGCTTGGCGTGCTTGTTGCGCGCCTTGAGCTTCGCCCACTCGGCCATCACGCCGGTCGTCAATCCGCCCTTCGCATCCATCCAGGACTGGTTGTCCGAGACGAACACGAACAGATCGACCTTGGCCTTCTCGGCGTTCAACAGTTCAAGCGGAGCCGAACAGTTGGTTCCGCCGCCACCGATGGCAGCCAGCTTCTTGGCGTTCGTCATCACGGCGTCGCGCGGGTTCAATTGAACCGGCACAACGTCGTTTTCGAACGGCAGCACGCGTGCTTTCCTGTTCACCCGCAGCACGCTAGCTGCCACCAAGGCGGCAACGTCGATGCAGCGGACGGCAGACGACGCACCCTTGCGGACACCCGTCACGGGAGAGGCCATCGAGCCCGAAACGTCGGGCGCGATAACAATCGCTCCCTCGATTGCGGGAACATTGGCCAGCGCAATTTCCATCGCGTCCTGCAACGCCTCCCGAACGTCGCCCGGCACGTCCTTGCCCGCAGCCTTGAAGGCAGCCATGAGCTGGTAGGGCAGCACGCGCGCCTTCCTGATCTCGGACTCCGCAGCAAGCCGCGAGGCCACCATCCGCGTAAACCCCGGCTCGTTGAACGCACCATGGCGCGCAAACGTGTTGAGGTTCATACGCAGCATCTGCCACCCCGCTCCTTGCCCGATTCGGGCCCACTGCTTCGGCGTCAGTTCCAGCGCGGTCAGCATCTGGAACGGAACGTCGGGCACCGGGCGCGACGGATCGCGCTTGAAGTCCTCGAACGCACGCAACGCTTCCGGCAACGCGGCCACGTCGTACGGCTTGCCGATCAGGTACGCATACAGCGCCTTACGCTCCGCATTCGCGGGCTTGGGGTGCACCATGCGGATCACGTCGGCGAGCGATGGCGACTGACCAACGGACGCTGCGATGATCTGGGCGTCGGTCGCCTGGGCGAGCCATGCCTCGATCAACGCCTTGGGACGCGAGCCGAGCGAGCGACGCGCCACCGCGCCCGACCGCATGATCTGCACGAACGTGCGCAGCATACGGCCGTTGTCGATAACGCGGGGAAACGCACGGCCGAGCATCACCGGGTCCAGCACCGACAGGCAGGCCAGCAACAGCGCCGGCATGTCCTTCATGTGCCCCTTGCGGCGGGCATAGATGGCAGCCTTCGCCAGGAACTCTGGGCTAACCTGTCCCGCCAGCGCCAGCACGTCGTCGAGTTGCTGCTTGGGCTCGGCGTAAAACGTCGCCGACAGCGTGCCCGTGGCAGCGAGCTGTGCGAGCTTATGCTGAGGTGCCAGTTGGTAGGCTGGCGCACCGGCAGCGTTCGCCGCGTCGGGCTTTGCCATCAGGCGGCCCGCGATGGACGAAAACAGCGACTTGTTGGCCATGATACGCATCCTCTGCTGTGATCTGCGGATTGAAGATGCAGACCAAATTGCACGGGATGGGCCAGTCTGCGCAGAATCTGGAAAAATATTACAAGCGACTGTTTTATAACAATAAAATATTTTTGCACCGCTACGGGTATTCGAATACGTATAAAAATATGTAGAATACTGTACAGCAATTTATATTATGAGATAAACTTGATTGCACAAGTAGGTTGAGCAAGCTGCGAGGCGCGCCGCCCCACTCAAGGTTTCAACCCATGAAGCGCCGCGTCGTCATCGGTTTCCTCGGCTCGACGCTGGACCAGGGCAAGAGCCCGGATCGCTGGCAGCGCTGGCGGCCAACCATCAGCCTCGTCCAGCAGCAAGACCTCGTAGTCGACCGGCTTGAGCTGATCCACGCCCGCATGCACTCAGCACTTGCCGAGCGCATCGAACGCGACGTCGCACAAGTCTCACCCCAAACGCAGGTCTGCCGTCACACGATGGACCTCAACGATGCTTGGGATTTCGAGGAGGTCTACAGCGCGCTCCATGCCTTTGCTCGCGGCTATAAGTTCAACCCCGACGCGGAGGACTATCTCGTCCACATCACCACCGGCACCCACGTCGCTCAGATCTGCTGGTTCCTGCTTGCCGAAGCCCGCGTCATTCCTGGCCAGCTTTTGCAGATCACCCCGCCCCGCGGGCGGCGCGAGTCCGACACCCTCAGCCGGGGCACCTACGGCATCATCGACCTCGACCTGTCGCGCTACGACAAGATCGCCACCCGCTTCGCCGCCGAACAAGTGGAAGCCGCCTCCTTCCTCAAAAGTGGCATCCCGACCCGCAACGCCGCCTTCAACCGCATGATCGACCGCATCGAACAGGTCGCCATCCGGGCCAAATCCCCCATGCTGTTGACCGGCCCAACAGGTGCTGGCAAATCCCAGCTCGCCCGCCGCATCTACGAACTCAAACACCAGCGCCACCAGATTGCGGGCCCGTTTGTCGAGGTGAACTGCGCCACCCTTCGCGGCGACGCTGCCATGTCCACACTGTTTGGCCACATCAAGGGCGCATTCACCGGCGCGGTTTCCGACCGCGCGGGTCTGCTGCGGTCAGCCAACGGCGGCATGCTGTTCCTCGACGAAATCGGCGAACTGGGCATCGACGAACAAGCTATGATGCTGCGCGCCATCGAAGACAAACGCTTCATGCCCGTCGGCTCCGACAAGGAAGTGGCGAGCGACTTCCAGCTCATCGCCGGCACCAATCGTGATCTCGCCCATGCCGTTGAAACCGGTAAGTTCCGCGAAGACCTGCTAGCCCGTCTGGCGCTGTGGACGTTCGCCCTCCCCGGCTTAAAATCCCGCAGCGAAGATATCGAGCCGAACCTTGAATTCGAACTGACCCGCCACGCCAACACCGACGGCTCATATGTCGCCTTCAACAAAGAGGCCCGCGAACGCTACCTGGCGTTTGCCGTTTCCCCCGCCTCCGCCTGGAGCGCCAACTTCCGCGACCTTTCCGCCTCCATCACCCGCATGGCGACGCTCGCCCCCTCAGGCCGTATCACCACCGAACTCGTCGACGAAGAAATAGACCGCCTGAACCTCTCCTGGCGCAAGTCCCGCCCCGGTGGCGGCGACGAACTCCTCAAGCAATTACTCGGGAGTGCTCAACTCGAGTCCGTCGACCTGTTTGACCGCGCCCAGCTCGCAACCGTCGTCCTTGTTTGCCGCGAGAGCCGCACCCTCAGCGCCGCAGGTCGGGTCTTGTTCGCCGCCTCCCGCGTCGCCAAAACTACCAGCAACGACGCCGACCGCCTGAAAAAATACCTCGCCCGTTTTGGCTTGAGCTGGGACGTAGTGCAGGCCAGCGCTGCTCCCGGTGAATCCTGATCTCCATCGCCAATCCCGCTCATGCTTAAATCGCTAGCGCTTGGTGTTGCGCCGCACAAGTTTTGAGCAAGCCCCGCGTGATGACATTAGACAGCCACAGCTTAATGCATTGAAATATAACAACTAAATACATAGAAGGCCTCATGGCATGTTTCTTGGAACTGTCCCCTCGAAAGGCGCGACCCCGTGGTCTCGCTTCGACCGAGCAAGGATCAAGAGGACACCAATGGCGGGACCTAACGACACGCGCACTTCGGGCAAAGGCATGATCTCGCGCCGGACTCTGCTGTGGCAAACGTCGGCCGCAGCGACGATGCTGGCAGCCAAGACGGCCTTCCCCGCTGGAGCCTTTGCCCAAGCAGCCGGCCCCGAAGTCAAAGGTACCAAGCTCGGCTACATCGCGCTGACCGACGCAGCCCCGCTCATCATCGCCAAGGAAAACGGCATCTTCGCCAAGTACGGCTTGCCCGACATGGAGATCCTGAAGCAAGCCTCCTGGGGCGCGACGCGCGATAACATGGCGCTCGGGACGAAGGCGAACGGCATCGACGGCGGGCATCTTTTGCGGCCCAAGGTTCACTTGTACTCGACCGGCAAGGTCATGCAAAACAACCAGCCTCTGGCGATGTACGGCCTGTTGAACCTGAATCAGGATTGTCAGGGCATCTCGGTTTCCAACGAATACAAGGACCTTCCCGTCGGCCTCGACAGTTCGCCACTTAAAGAAGCATTCGCCAAGAAAAAAGCTTCTGGTAAGGATGTCAAAGCCGCGGTCACCTTCCCCGGCGGAACCCACGATCTGTGGATGCGCTACTGGCTCGCCGCCGGCGGCATCGACCCCGACAAAGATGTCTCGACCATCGTTGTCCCGCCCCCTCAGATGGTCGCCAACATGAAGGTCGCCACCATGGACGCATTCTGCGTCGGCGAGCCGTGGAACGAACAGCTCGTCAATCAAGATATCGGCTTCACGGCCTGCACGACTGGCGAGATGTGGTTCAACCATCCCGAAAAAATCCTCGGCATGCGCGCCGACTGGGTCGACGCCAATCCCAAGGCGACGCTGGCCATCATGATGGCGACAATGGAAGCCCAGCAGTGGTGTGATAATCCCGAGAACAAGGACGCCATGGCCGAAATTTTAGGCCGCCGCCAGTGGTTCAACGTCCCCGTCGCCGACATCATCGGCCGCCTTAAAGGCGACATCAACTACGGTCGCGGCAAGGTCGTTAAAGGCACCAAGCTCGGTATGAAGTTCTGGGGCGAAGGTGGCACGGTATCCTATCCTTGGAAGAGCCACGACACCTGGTTCGTCGCCGAAAACATCCGCTGGGGCAAATTCGCGCCCGATACCGAAATCAAGGCGCTGGTCGACAAAACCAACCGCTCCGATCTTTGGATCGAAGCCGCGAAAGCCCTTGGCGTCAAAGGTGCCGTTTCGGGCGACAGCCGCGGCGTCGAAAAATTCTTCGACGGCAAGACCTTCGATCCAGCCGATCCGCAGGGCTACCTGAAATCCCTGTCCATCAAGCGCATCGCCTGATTTTCGCATTCCTCTTAACCAGAGAGACAATCAACAATGGCCGCAACCGCCCGCCACCTATTCATGGTCGATACCGCCGCTGGAACGCTTCCATCGTCGGTCGCGTCTGCGTCTCATGCCGCATCGGTTGCGGCTCCCACCCCGCTGGTATCAGCAAACGACGCACTCCCCCGCGCAGCCGCACCGCCACGCATTCAACAAACGCGCATGGATGGCGTTTTGAAATCCCTGTCCAACATCGCAGCCGTCGTCATACCGCCACTACTTGTCATCCTTCTGCTTGGCATCTTTTGGGAAATCGCCTGCTCAAGTCCCAAGGCAAGCCTTCCGCCGCCGTCAAAAATCTGGACCGAATCCAAAGACCTGATCCTCCACCCTTTCTTTGTCAACGGCCCGCAGGACATCGGCCTTGGCCTGCGCATCGCAACCAGCTTGCAGCGCGTCGCCATCGGTTTTGGTCTTGCCGCCATCGTCGGCGTCCTCTTGGGCACGCTGGTCGGCCAAAGCGTATGGGCCATGCGCGGCCTCGACCCGATCTTCCAGATCCTCCGCACCGTCCCCCCGCTTGCATGGCTTCCGATCTCGCTGGCGGCCTTTAGAGACAGCGCCCCATCGGCCATTTTCGTGATCTTCATCACCGCGATCTGGCCGATCATCATCAACACCGCCGTCGGCATCCGCAACATCCCAAGCGATTATCGCAACGTCGCCGCCGTCCTGCGCTTGAATCAAGTCGAATTCTTCTGGCGCATCATGCTGCCCTCCACCGCGCCCTACATCTTCACCGGCCTGCGCATCGGCATCGGCCTGTCGTGGCTCGCCATCGTCGCCGCTGAAATGCTGACCGGCGGCGTCGGCATCGGCTTCTTCATCTGGGACGCCTGGAACTCCTCGCGCCTCCCCGACATCATCGTGGCCTTGGCCTACATCGGCCTCGTCGGCTTCTTCCTCGACCGCCTCGTCGCCTTCGTCGGAGGCTTCGCCTCGCGCGGCGCATCGGCAGCTTAACCGGAGACGTAAAATGATTGCTCCCTTAGACAGCGTCTCCCATGCATACCTCCGCCCCCACGCGGCCGGCCGTCCGTTCCTCGCCATCGAAAACGTCGACAAGTCGTTCGTTCGCGGCAGGGTCACCTCGCAGGTGCTGCGAAACACCTCGCTCAACGTCGAGCGCGGCGAGTTCATTTCCATCATCGGCCACTCGGGCTGCGGAAAATCCACGCTCCTCAACCTCGTCGCCGGTCTGACCACAGTAACAAGCGGGGCGGTTTTGCTCGAAGACCGCGAGGTGAATTGCCCGGGTCCAGAGCGCGCCGTCGTGTTTCAAAACCACTCGCTACTGCCTTGGCTCACCGTCTACGACAACGTCAAGCTGGCCGTCGACAAAGTCTCGCGCGCCACCAAGTCCGCCGCCCAACGCCATGCCTGGACGCTCCACAATCTCGAACTCGTTCACATGTCCCACGCCAAGGACAAGCGTCCCGGTGAAATTTCGGGCGGCATGAAGCAGCGCGTCGGCATCGCCCGCGCGCTCGCCATGGAACCCAAAGTCCTGCTCATGGACGAGCCGTTCGGCGCACTCGATGCCTTAACTCGCGCCCACCTCCAAGACAGCGTCATGGAAATCCACGCCAACCTTGGCAACACGGCGATGATGGTCACCCACGACGTCGACGAAGCCGTGCTGCTATCCGACCGCATCGTGATGATGACCAACGGTCCCTCCGCGACCATCGGCGAAGTGCTCGAAGTCAACCTCCCCCGTCCGCGCAATCGCCTCGAACTGACCGATCACCCGGAATATCTCCGCTGCCGCGCAGCCGTCATGGCCTTCCTCTACGAGCGCCACAAGTCACCTGCGGAGGCCGCTGAATGATCGACACGCCCATGAGTATCTCGCGCGATAGCGAGAGGCAAAAGCTCGTCATCATCGGCAACGGCATGGCGCCGGGCCGCGCCCTCGAACGGCTGTTCGAGCAAGCCCCTGGGGTCTACGACGTAACGATCTTCAACGCCGAGCCGCGCGTGAACTACGACCGCATCATGCTCTCGCCGCTGTTGTCGGGCGAGAAATGCTTCGACGACATCGTCATTCACGGCGACGGCTGGTACATCAAGCACGGCGTCACGCTTTACAAAGGCGAAAAGGTCACCAAGATCGACCGCGCTGCCTGCACGGTCACCTCTGAGCACGGCATCACTGCTTCCTACGACAAGCTCGTCATCGC
>JANOVN010000294.1:0-1514 GCA_031417455.1 Hyphomicrobiaceae bacterium
CCCTCGATAGCGTCGAGGTCGGCTGCGTAGATGACGGGGAAAGGATGGAATGCCATAAGACCGCGAACGGCGGCGCTAGGGCTGTTGCCTTCAAACAAGGGCGATACAATGGGCTGGTAGTTGGCCCGATCTCCTGCCACCGCACGAACAACCACGCCGTGACGCACGTCGATCACGGGAATTACTTGCACGGCATTTCCTCCTAAGCTTTTTCCAGACTACATAGAAATCCACCTTTACCCGGGAGCAGCCGTCAAAGGCTGCCTCCGGGTTTCGATACCTTGGTCACGCCGTGCGGCACTGGATGGCCGGGTCACGCCCGGCCATGGAGTAGGTGGGGCTGACGTCAATTGAGCCCACAGAGCGATAAAGGACTGACCACGACATGCTTTATCGCAAACTTGGCCGCACCGGGCTCGACATTTCGCTCATCGGCCTCGGCACCATGACGTACGGGCAGCAAAACACTCAAGACGAGGGTTTTGCGCAGATGGACTATGCCCTCGACCAGGGGGTCAACTTCTTTGATACGTCGGAGTTGTACTCGATCCCGCCTAAGCCGGAGACGGCAGGATCAACCGAGCAGATCATCGGCAATTGGTTTGCGCAGCGAGGCAATCGAGACAAGGTGATCCTCGCCACAAAGGCCGTCGGCCGATCCGTGATGACATGGTTTCGCCATGACGGGTCGCCGGGCCGGATTACGCGGGCGCAGTTGACGGAAGCCGTCGACGGCAGCTTGGCGCGGTTGCAGACCGATTACATCGACTTGTATCAGTTGCATTGGCCGGACCGGGCGACACCGTTCGGGGCCAATCCGGCACGGTATGTGGCTGCTGATTTCGATGGCGACGGCGCGCCGATGCACGAGACCCTGGGGATTTTGCAGGACTTCGTGACGGCGGGAAAGATCCGGCATTTCGGGGTATCGAACGAGAGCGCGTGGGGCGTGATGCGGTTTGTTGGTGAGTCTAATGCACGCAAGCTGCCGCGCGTGCAGTCGATCCAGAATGCGTACAATCTGCTGAACCGCTCGTTTGATGTGGCGCTGGCGGAAGTTTCGATGCGGGAGCGGGTCAGCCTCGTTGCGTATTCGCCGCTGGCACAGGGCTTCTTGACCGGCAAGTATCTCGATGGAGCGCGTCCTGCGGGGGCACGCTCGACGCTGTTTGATCGCGGACAGCGCTATGAACTCGCCGGGACGAATGAGGCGGTGAAGGCTTATCTCGGCGTTGCCAAGCAGTACGGTCTCGATCCGTGTCAGATGGCGATTGCGTTTGTGAACGCGCAACCGTTCGTGGCGTCGAACCTGATCGGGGCGACGACGATGGAGCAGCTCAAGACGGATATTTCAGCGATTGATCTGATGCTCCCGCTGGAAGTGATGGCAGCGCTTGACGCCGTGCATCAACTCCATGGCAACCCAGCACCGTGAGGCGAATATGGCACCAGACATTCGTGCGGCTCCTGGATCGCCGGGTCACGCCCGGCCAAGGCGTGGCGGGGCAGGGTCT
>JANOVN010000295.1:0-18018 GCA_031417455.1 Hyphomicrobiaceae bacterium
CAAGGCGACAGCCTCTCGGGCGCACTCGCAGGCCGTGGCAAGGAGTTTCCCGAATACTATTGGCGTCTGGTCCAAGCAGGCGAAGCCAGCGGTTCGCTTTCAGGCGTCCTCGACGACCTCGCCAAATTCCTGGAACGCTCCAGCGAAGTCCGCTCCCAGGTCGGCACGGCCCTGCTGTATCCAGCCGTTCTCCTCATCGCCGCAGGCGGCGCGCTCACCGTAATCCTCACCGTACTCATCCCCACCGTTGTGCCCCTGTTCAAGGACGCCGGTGCACAGCTCCCCGCGACCCTCCAATTCCTCGTCGACGGCCAAGCCTTCCTCGCCAACAACTGGATCGCCATCCTGGCCGTCCTTGCCGCCGCACTCGTGGCCATCATCTTAGGCCTCCGCAACCTTGGCATCCGCTCCATCGTTCACCGCGCCATGCTTCGCATTCCCGTTGTCGGCGGGATCATAGCCAACCGCGAAACCGCCCGCTTCGCCCGCACCCTCGCCACCATGACCCACAGCGGCGTCCCCATGCTGGAAGCCGTCCGCATTTCCAGCAGCGTCCTGCAAAACCAAGCCTTCGCAACCGCCGTCTCCAACGCAGGCCTTGCCCTCCAGGAAGGCGGCAACCTCACTCAACCCTTGCTCCAATCAGGCCTGTTTTCTGAACTTTCGATGCGCCTCATCGCGGTCGGCGAACAAACCGGCCAACTTGAAACCATGCTCATGCGCGTCGCGGAGGTCTACGAAACAACCCTCCAGCGCCAGCTCTCCCGTCTCATGAGCCTCCTCACCCCCGTCCTGACCCTCCTCATCGGCGGCCTCGTCGGCGGACTGATCCTTTCGGTCATGAGCGCGATCCTCAAAGTCAACGAGCTGGCAGGGCTATAAATGCACAGCCCCGGTCACCGCTGCGACTACCACCAAAGCGGCTTCACGCTGCTAGAATTGATCGTCGTGCTCGGTATCCTCGCGCTCGCCGCAAGCATGACCTTTCCCCGTGTCCAAGGAGCAAACTCTAGCGCAGCACTTGACACCACCGCCCGCCGCCTCGCCTCGCTCTTGCAACTCGCCCACGCCGAAAGCCGCCGCACCAACACCGACCAATCCGTCACCCTCGACCTCGACCACTCAGCCTTCTGGTCCGATGCGTCCCCCTCCCGCGAAGCAATACCCAAGCCTATAGCTCTGACCCTCCAAGACGACAGCTTCGAATGGTCGGGAACCAACCGCCGGATCCGCTTTACTCCATCTGGCAGCGCCACCGGGGGCGTCATCGGGCTCGCCAGCGGCAAAGCCCAAGCCCGCATCACCATCGACTGGTTGACTGGCAACACCACGCTCGAAACGAGCCGCTGACATGAACCCTATTCGCACCTCGCCCCAAACGCCAAGGCCGGGCTTGCTTGCCCTCGGACTTGGTCCGAGGGACCCTTCCAGGGCCAAAAACGCATCCCTCGATTTCAACTCACCCGGCCCCACCCCCACGAGTGGTTTCACCCTGATGGAAACCATCGTCGCCTTCGTGGTCTTCACCGCAATCTTCATCGCCCTGGAGCGCGCCACAGCGCTCGGCTGGCGCGGTATCCGGCTTGCCCGCATGGACCAATCGGCCTTGACCCTCGCCCGCACCAAGCTCGCAACCTTCGGACTGAACAATTCCATTCCCGAAGAAACGACCATTGAGGGCGAAGAAAACGGACTGACTTGGCAACTTACCGCCGAAAAATACAAAGCCCCCGAAGCAACCTCGTTGCCACCCCGCTTTGTCCTGTACTGGGTCACCGTGACGGTGTCCTGGCGCGACCGTCCGATGGCCCCGCCCCGCACCATCGAACTCACCACCTTGAAGTCGGGAGCCCCGGAGTGATGCCGTCTACCAACACGTCATCCCCGATAGAGCGCTCCGACGCAGGCTTCAGCCTGCTCGAATTGCTCGTGTCCCTGGTGCTGATCGCCCTCCTGATGGTCGCAATGCCCGCAGCCCTCCAATTGGCAAAGCGCACCCAATCAACCGCAACCCAGCTCGACCGGCAAGCCACCACCCAAGCCGCTGCATCTTTCATCGAGCAACGCCTCGCCGAGACAACCGCCATCTACGACCGCGGCGACGATGGCCGCCTCCACGTCATCTTCCGCGGAGAACCAAACCTGCTGGCGTTCATCGCGCCGGTCACCTTCGCCACGGCACAATCTGGCCTCGCCCGGCTCCAATTCGAAATCGGCACCGACCCCGATGGCCGATCAGGCCTCATCATGACCTGGAGCGCTTGGCGTCCGCCCGCAATCGGTGATCGATCAGACACCCAGCCGGTGGCACAATCCCGAACCATCTTCCCAGCGGCGACCCAATTCGAACTGCGCTATTTCGGAGCAGCATCGGCCACCCAAAAACCCGAATGGACCCCAACCTGGACCCGCATGGACAAGATCCCCGAGCTCGTCGAGTTCCGCATCTCAAACGGCGCAGACCTCGACACCCGGACTCGCAGCATTCCCCTGCGTCTGCGGCTGCCCTGATGCGTCGCGGCGTCACCTTCAGTTCGAAACGTCCTGATCCTCGCCCGTCCCGCCCGCCGCGTTGTCACGGCCCAGCGTGAACACATCGGCTTGCCCGCTGCTTCGGCCTGGGAACTTGTAGTGATATGGACGCCCCCACGGATCCATCAAACCCTCTGCGCGCTTCAAATAGGGACCCTTCCAAGCAGCAACGCCCGCAGGCGCTTTGACCAGCGCCGTCAGTCCAACCGCCGGGGCCGGAAACCCGCCATTGTCGAGCGCATACAGCTCAAGTGCGGTCGAAATTGCAGCGATCTGCGCCTTGGCCGTCTCCGTTCGCGCCTTGCCGAGATATTGTAGCACCTGGGGTGCCGCGACCGTTGCAAGCAGCGCGATAATTCCCAGCACGACCAGCAATTCGAGCAACGTGAACCCGTCCTCGCTATGCCGCCCACTCATCATCGCCCGCCGCTTTCTAATACTAAACCGCATAAGTACTAACTTATGCGGTTTGGTATCCGCGCGTGGGGTTGGTGGGGCGGCCACGCGCAAAGCAAAGAGGATGCCAGACCGCAGCCTGTCGAACGAAGAGTCAAAAATTCTGCGGGCTGGTATAAGCCTGCCAATTGCGATCAATTCCGCACGTTTTCCAGCCACCAATGACCCGCGCCGCATAACGCCGTCCCCACTACAAAAACCCAAAATTCAAAAACCATCATATCGCAAAAGTCGCCGGTCCATAAAGCCAAACCCACCAAAGCGCGAATGCAAGAAATGGCCCGAATGGCAACCGCGTCGCCCCTGAAACAGCCTGTCCTCGAATGGAACAAACCGCAGCCCAGACCAGCGCCGTCAAACTGGCATAAAGCAACACACTCGCAAGTCCCTCAAACCCAACCCATGCCCCGGCTGCCGCAAACAACTTTGCATCGCCAAGCCCCAATCCCGCCCGTCCGCGCAAGAATTCGTAACCCCGCGCCACCACCCACAGCACGCCATACCCAGCCATTGCTGCCAGCAGCCGCAGCCACGGATCATCCCAATGCAACAAGGCACTGAACCCCAACCCGGCAGCAATCAGAGGCAGCGTCAACACGTCGGGCAATCGCAAACAATCGATGTCGATCGCGCTCAGCACAGCAAGCACCGCCCCGAGCATCACCGTTACCGCAATATGGATGGGGCTTGGCTCAATGGATATTAAACATGGTACGGCAACGCCCGCATACACGGCGGCAAGTACCCAAAAATGCAAACGAACCTTTGAGGGATCAGTGATCCCAGCGCCGAAACCCAAATCGCGCAAATAAACCCGCTCCCGAATTTTGCTTAGTTCAATCGCTCAAGAGATACCCAATCCATCCTGAGCGAAACAAGCCAAAACTGGCACGGCTACCGCTGCAACAGCTGCTACTGCAGCGTGCGCGCAGGCGTCTCGGGAAAGCTATCCGCCAAACCAAGCGCCAACTGACAGACATCCTTTGCAGTGCGCCGGAAACTAGAACGGTTCGGACGCCCAACCGTCGGCATTACAACAACCGTATGCCCCCGATCCCTCAAATGACGGATCATGTCGTCGGGCAACGACCCAGCATCGACGGCCACAAGGCACGGCGGGCGATCATTCAACACTAAAAACCCGGCGCTCTGCACAAACCAGCCATGCATGGTCACTTCGCGCGATCCATTCACGGCGTAGAGTTCAACTGCACCACGGATTCCGGCAACGCCCAGGACACACACCATATTCCGCTCGGTATCTTGCAATGACATTACAACCTCCATTACCAGCGACGTTAATAGATTCTCGCTGACATCGCGCTGACAATGGAGGCCAAACCAACAAAAAATATCTTACCAAAACGCGGATAAATTGCAGCGTTCCATGGAACATATTCTGAACCGGACCTAAGTCCAATTCGAAACCGCCGTTGGTCCCAGGCCCATGGGACGGCTCACCGTCCGATCACATCGCTATTGGTAGAACCGTGGCCCGCAACTTGCGTTTCGTCGCTCGGCCCGCCTCAAACGGACCACAATTGCGCAATTCACGTTCAAGATTGATTATCTTCAGCACGCTATTGAAACTTCTATCCGTTTTTGGCACAGTGGATCCCACGTTTGGTAACCTCTAGCAGGACTGAAGTCGGGTGTTAGTCGTCAGCCGTAGGTCGTGAGTCATGCTGCCTGGTGTTAAAGAGGTCCATACCATTTCCGCCCAACCCTGGCAGGTTCCCCAGGTTCGCATCAACGCGTCCCTGGTAAAGCGTTGGCTGCGCAAGCCGTGGATCGCTCTTTTGCATGCATGGAGGGCAATTTCCCTCTCCTCCCAGTTCATCGTTGCCGCATCCGCCGTGCTTCTCTCCACCATGACGCTGCTTGGCGCGTGGATCAGCTCAAGGATCGAAGAGCACGTTGTGCAGAACACGGCGATCTCCGCCGCCTTCTATGTCGACAGCCTGCTTGAGCCTTTGGTGCAGCCACTCGCCACGGCCAATGAAATCAACGAAACCGTCCGTTCCGAACTCGATAAACTTCTGCTGACCACCCCGCTGGGCAAGTCCATCGCCACCATCAAGATCTGGAATAAGCACGGTAAGATCGCCTACAGCACCAATCACGCTTCGATCGGCCAGAGCTTTCCCCAAACGTCCGGCTTCTTGACCGCGATGTCGAACGAAGTCGCGGTAGAGTTCGACGAACTGACCGAGGAAGAAAACGCTGCCGAGCGGCGTTTCAATCGCCCGCTCCTTGAAGTCTATGCCCCGATTCACGCGAATGGCACGGACACGGTCATCGCGGTCGCCGAGATGTATCAGTTCGCCGACAAACTGAAATCAGACATCGCCCGGACCCGCTGGAATACTTTTCTCGTGGTCGGCACCTCGACGCTCGCCATGCTCGGACTGTTGTTTTCCATCGTCGCGCGCGGCAATCAAACGATTGTCACGCAGCAAAGCGCCTTAAAGAACCAGATCGACGAACTGTCGGGGCTGTTGCGCCAAAACGAAGACCTCAATCGCAAGGTCGTCGCCGCCCGCAAAATGACGACCGACACCAACGAACGCCTTCTTCGGCGCATCGGTGCCGATCTTCATGATGGGCCAGCACAACTCACCGGCTTGGCCTTGCTCTATTACGACGGCCTGAAGCCTTCGAATGATCCCGCGACCATAGCCAGCCGGGATGAAAAGTTCGAATCCGTTCGTGGCTTGCTCCAAGATAGTATGAACGAAATCCGCAATATATCGGCCGACATAGCGCCTCCACAGCTTGAACGCTTGTCGCCGCTCCAAACCATCAACTTTGCCATCCGCAATCACGAAAGACGCACCGGCGTCGCTGTCGAATCCGATGTCGAAGCCCTCGTCCTCGACCTGCCTGCCAGCACCAAGACCTGCCTCTACCGTTTTGTCCAGGAAGGCTTGAACAATGCTTTCCGCCACGCAAAAGGCGCTCGCGAAAAAGTGACCGCCACCTATGCGCACGATATCCTGACCGTTCAGGTCGAAGACGATGGATCCGGGTTCGCGCCCGGATTGGAACAGTCCGCAAAAGGCCTGGGACTTGCAGGGCTCCGGGACCGGGTCGAAACCTGCGACGGTACTTTAATTATTCACTCCAATCCTGCCACCGGCACCCGCCTGACGGCCCAATTCGTTTTGAAGAGTTGAGAGTAAAACGATGGACAACATCAAGCCGATCCGAGTCGTAGTCGTCGACGACCACCCAATGTTTAGAGGCGGTGTGGTCCAGATCCTCTCCTCATGTGACAAATTCCACGTCGTAGGCCAGGGCGGATCGGCCAAGGACGCCATTCAGCTTGCCAAGGAATTTGAACCCAATCTGATGCTGCTCGACATTTCAATGCCCGGATGCGGCCTGGAAGCTGCAGCGCTGATTTCGAAGGTCTGCCCCGATATCCAGATCATCATGCTGACAGCGTCCGAGTCGGAAGAAAACGTCACGTCCTCGCTCGAATCCGGCGCCAAGGGTTACATCCTCAAAGGCACCAGCGGCCCCGAACTCATCATGATCGCCCAGTCGGTTTGCGGCGGCGAAAGCTACGTCACGCCCACGCTCGCAGCTAAACTCCTGACCCAGATCCGCCACAAGAAGCAAAAGCAGGATGTTGACGGCCTCTCAGACTTGACCACACGCGAAGAAGAGGTGCTCGACCATGTCTCGCGCGGCATGACCAATAAAGAAATTGCCCGCGAACTCCAGCTCAGCGAAAAAACCGTCAAACACTACATGACGATTATTATGCAGAAACTGCAGGTCCGAAACCGCGTCGAAGCCGTCCTTCAAGGCCGGCGCAAAATGTAATCGACCGCCCCCGGACAAGCCGAGGCTCATCAACCAACGTCTGCTCAAACCAGCCGGGCTCCCCAGATGAAAATCCTGGTTGTCGAAGACGAGATTGAAATTGCCAAGGACATCCAAGAATGTCTCAGCGAAGCAGGCTTTGCCGTTCAGACGTGCAATAACGGCGAAGACGCATGGTTTCTCGGCAGCACCGAGATCTATGATGCCATCATCCTCGATTTGGGCCTTCCCCGCCTCGACGGGCTCACGGTCCTGACCCGCTGGCGCTCCGAAGAAATCACCACCCCGATCATCATCCTGACCGCGCGCGGCACCTGGACCGAACGCGTCGAAGGCATTAACGCCGGCGCCGACGACTACATCCCTAAACCCTTCCAGATGGAAGAACTCATAGCCAGGCTCCGTTCACTCCTGCGCCGCGCTCACGGCAAGGCCAGCGCCCAGATCAAAGCCGGTCAACTCGAACTCGACACCAACCGGATGGTCGTCACCGTCGATGGCCGCACCGCCCAACTGACGCCGCTCGAATTCCGCCTGATTAGCTACCTGCTCCACAACAAGGGCCGGATCGTCTCACGCGAAGAACTGAAAGATCACATCTACTCCGGCGACGATGGCCGCGTCGACAACGCCGTCGAAGCCATGATTGCCCGCCTCCGCCGGAAACTCGGTTTTGAGCACATCGAAACCCGCCGCGGCCACGGCTACAGTTTGCGAGACACGGCTTGATGGAACGCGGCTCGCTCAGCGTCCGGCTGATAGCTGTCTGGGCCGTTTTTCTGGTTATTACGCTCCAAGTCGCCTCTCTCGGTCTCCAGACCCTGTTCGAACGCTCCATCACCCGCCGTACGTTGGCGGAACTGACGCTTGATCTGAGCCTTTTAGCCCAAGCCCTGCATCGCGATGGCACCGGCACCATTTCACTGGCGACCGCCCCGACAGACCCCCTTTTTGCGGTCCCTCTCAGTGGACGCTACTGGCAGGTCTCCCACGGCAGTAAGACGGTTCTGCGCTCGCCGTCTCTGTGGGATTTCGACTTGAGACCTGATCCAAACACCCAACCGGCCACTGAACAAACTTTCATCCGCCTCACAGGACCCGACGACCAAAATTTGTACGGCGTGACCCGCACAGTCAAGCTCACTGACGCCGATACGGCGCCATTGGCGATCATTGCCGCCGTCGATTATTCAGAAATAGAGAACGCTAAGCGCCGCTTTTCCAGCGACCTGCTCATTGGCCTCGTTGGCCTTGCCAGCCTTCTCCTGCTGGCCGCCTCCGCCCACGTCATTATCGGCTTGAAACCGCTGAAGGACATCCACGCCCGCCTGGCGCGCGTCCGCAACGGCGAAATTCGCCGCCTGGAAGGGTCCTTTCCAACCGAAGTAATGCCCCTCGTCACCGAAACCAACGCCCTTCTCGACGCTCAAGACGCAGCCCTTGAAGCCGCCCGCACCCGCGCCAGCAACCTCGCCCACGGCCTCAAGACGCCCCTCGCCGTCATGGCCGCTCAAAGCCGCATCTTGCGCCGCCGTGGCGACCTCGAACTTGCCAATCAGATCGACCGCCAGCTTGAATCCATGCGCCGTCACGTCGAGCGCGAAATGGCGCGCTCACGCGCCAGAGGTCCCAGCGCCACACACCACCAGCGCATCGACACGACCGTTGCGATCATGCACCTGATCGGCGCCATCAGCATCCTTCCCAAGGGCCAGCAATTGCGGTGGGAAATGGCCCTGACATCTCCTCTGATGCTCGGCATCGACCAGACCGACTTTAACGAACTGATGGGCAACCTCATCGACAATGCCCAGAAATGGGCGCGCGCCAAGATCAAAATCCACAGCCGCATTTCCAACGGCAATGCCATCTTCACCGTCGAGGACGACGGCCCCGGCGTCGCCGCAACTGAGATCGAGCGCATCCTGCAATGGGGCGAACGCGCCGATACCTCCGTTCCAGGCTCCGGCCTTGGTCTCGCCATCACCAGCGATCTCATCGGCATCTACAATGGCCGCCTCGAAATCGGCGCCAGCCCGCTCGGCGGCCTCGCCGCCATCGTCACACTCGCAGTCCGCCCTGATTTCACCCGCCCGCCCGCCGATTGATAGGACTACGGCACCTCCACAACCATTAATGACTACGATAGAACCCCTGCAAGCACGGTTGTGTCTTGCAACCGTCCAGCTTATCGTCCCGCCTTTTCGCCCCCGACCCCAAGTTTCTGGATCCACCGTGACGAACCCAAAACAATCGAAATTTGCCGAAGCCAAGTTCACCGCTCAAGAAGCGCTGCAATTCCATTCCCAGGGCAAGCCCGGCAAGCTCGAAATCACTACTACAAAGCCTTTGGCCACCCAGCGCGACCTGTCGCTCGCCTACTCCCCAGGCGTCGCCGAACCAGTCCGGGCCATCGCCGAAAACCCAGCCACCGCCTACGACTACACCAACAAAGGCAACCTCGTCGCGGTCATCTCCAACGGTACCGCCATTCTCGGCATGGGCAATCTCGGGGCTCTCGCCTCCAAGCCCGTCATGGAAGGCAAGGGCGCGCTGTTCAAGCGCTTTGCTGACATCGATGGCATTGACGTCCTCGTCTCGACCGAAGACCCCGAAGCCTTCATCAACTGCGTCCGCTACCTCGGCCCCTCCTTCGGCGGCATCAACTTAGAAGACATCAAGTCCCCGGACTGCTTCGTCATCGAAGAACGCCTGAAAGAGCTGCTCGACATCCCCGTCTTCCACGATGATCAGCACGGCACAGCCATCTGCGTCGCGGCCGGCATCATCAACGGACTGCGTGTCGTCGGCAAAGACATTGCAACCGTCAAACTCGTCTGTTGCGGAGCGGGCGCTGCAGCCCTCGCCTGCCTGAACCTTCTCGTCTCCATCGGCATGAAGCGGGAAAACATCACGATCGCCGACATCAAGGGCGTGGTCTACAAAGGCCGCACCGAACTGATGGACATCTACAAAGAGCCCTACGCCAAGAAGACCAAGATGCGCACCTTGGCAGAAATCATGGTCGGCGCAGACGTCTTTCTCGGCCTCTCGGCGGCAGGCGTCGTGTCCAGGGAAATGGTTGCCAGCATGGCCGCCAAGCCGCTCATCTTCGCAATGGCCAACCCCGACCCGGAAATCACCCCGGAAGAAGTAGCCCTCGTTCGCGACGATGCGGTCATGGCCACCGGCCGGTCAGATTACCCAAATCAAATCAATAACGTCCTCTGCTTCCCCTTCATCTTCCGTGGCGCGCTCGACGTTCAGGCTTCAACCATCAACGAAGCCATGAAAATCGCTGCTGCCGAAGCGCTTGCCGACTTGGCGCGCCAGGAAGTCCCCGACCAGGTCTCAGCAGCCTTCCACGGCCGCCGCCCGACCTTCGGCCCCGGCTACATCATCCCGGCCCCCTTCGACCCGCGCCTGCTGACCCACATCCCGCCCGCCGTCGCTCAAGCGGCGATGGACTCAGGCGTCGCCCGCAAGCCACTCGTCGACATGGACGCCTACGTCGCCCGCCTCAAAGGCCGTCTCGACCCCGTCGCAGGCTGGCTCCAATCGACGTTTGAAAAAGTCCGCGGCGAACCCAAACGCATGATCTTTGCCGAAGGCGAAGACCCAGCCGTCGCCCGCGCCGCCCACACCTACTTCGCACAAGGCTTCGGCCAGCCCATGCTGGTCGGCACCCAAGCCAAAGTCCGCGAAACCTTCGCCAACTTAGGCGTCGCCCTCCGCCCAGAGTACGAACTGCTTGACACCCGCTCATCCCCCCACGTCGAGGAGTTCACCGACTACTTGTACGCCCGTTTGCAACGGCGCGGCTACCTCCGCCGCGACTGCTGGCGTCTCGTCACGAACGAGCGCAATATTTTTGCGGCCCTCATGGTCATCCACGGCTATGCCGACGCAATGGTCTCCGGCGCGACCCGCAACTGGACCAGCGTCTACAAAGACATCCAGCGCGTCATGGACCCCAAACCCGGACACACCGTCATCGGCGTCTCGCTCGTCCTGAGCCGT
This sequence comes from Hyphomicrobiaceae bacterium, assembly GCA_031417455.1. Taxonomy (GTDB): domain Bacteria; phylum Pseudomonadota; class Alphaproteobacteria; order Rhizobiales; family Hyphomicrobiaceae; genus JANXVY01. The sequence continues at coordinate 10,840 of JANOVN010000295.1, forward strand.
GGCCGCGCCGTCCTCATCGCTGACACGTCCATCCATGACATTCCAAGCGGCATCGAAATGGCCAAAATTGCCATCGAAGCCGCCTACGCCGCCCGCAAGCTCGGCATCGAGCCGCGAGTAGCCCTGCTCGCCTACTCGACCTTCGGCCAGCCCCGCGGCGAACGCTCCGAACAGGTCCGCGAAGCCGTGCGCATCCTCGATGAATCGGGCGTCGACTTCGAATACGACGGCGACATGGCAGCCGACGTCGCCCTCAACAAAGACCTGATGAAAATCTACCCGTTCTGCCGCCTGAGCGACACGGCCAACGTCTTGGTCATGCCAGCCTTCCACGCCGCCTCGATCTCAACCAAGATGCTCAAGGAACTCGGCGGCGGCGCAACCGTCATCGGCCCCATCCTCGTCGGCCTGGAACATTCCGTCCAGATCTGCCAGCTCGGCGCAAAAGACACCGACCTCGTCAACATGGCAGCCCTCGCCGCTTATAACATGAGCAGGTAGTAACCGGCGAAACAGTCAGGCCCATAGATACCCTGCATCATACTGACACCATCAAGCCGATGTTGTGAGGACCCATGCAGATCGCAACCCTCGATATCACGGACATGACGACCGCCGTCCGTCGTCACGACGCCCTGCTGCGTTACGCGCGCTACATGCTCGTCTTCAATCTCGCGATCTTTATCGGCGCAATCGCCCCGCAGCTCGCCCAGGTAAAGTCGCTCGACGCATTCATCGATCTCGTCACCAGCCCGTCCTGGCAGTGGGCAGGCCTTGTGCTTGGATCAGTCGGCGCGACATACCTCATCCTCGCTCATCGGCTTTGGTGGGTTTACGCCATTATTTTCTTGGTCCAGGTCGGCTACTTCTTCATGCCCTCGCCGGACAAGCAGATCTTTTGGGCGTCGCTGACCATTCCCTACAGCGTCCTGACGCAACCTGGCATGCGCCCGCTCGCGCCCTTGGCAATCGAGCTTGCGATTATGACCATCGGATTTTCTTACGTCATGATCGTCTACGTCCTCTACAGCGCCGCCTGGAGCGTCAAAGCCCGCCACGTGCCGAACGCAGCCTATGGCAAGCAGCTCTCCTGGTTCGAGCCCCTCTACCCCTCGCGACTCCTCGAAACCCTTTTGCCGGGTCATAAATCCCAATCCGTTTCACTCTGGGAAACGGCGCTGTTTGCAGGCGCATCCGTACTATTCGTCGCCGCCTCGATGGGCTTCTTTTTCGGCATCCGTAGGATCCAGAGCGGATTTGAATCGTTCGCGACGGAGGTGACGGCGGCGTGCCTGCAATCGGCCCAATCCCAAGACCCCGAAGCAACGGTCGCCTGCCTCGCCCAGCATTATCCCTGGAGCCGGGCAGTGTTCGACCTTGGCGTTCCCATAGCCGTCGCCGTACTCTGCCTCATCGCCGCCAACCAGCTGCGCCACCTTGGCAAGCAGCATTTTATCCGCCGCCTAGCGGCTAGGAGTGTGACCCCAGTCGGCTCCACCCTATTCCTGCGCGCCTTTCGCGACGATCAGGTCGCCATCCGCCGCGCCAGCCGCAACCTCTTCTCCTTCGTCTTTGATCTAGGCCGCACACCCGGCACGCTCGACGAATTGATGCTCGAACGCCTCGATGGTCGCGGCGATCTCATCGCCATCGGCAACCCCAAAGATCGCAAGGCCGAGGACCGCAACGGCGCCGCCCGCCAATCCCCGTGGGGCGCCCACCGCCTTTACGTCGGCGACGCCGTCTGGCAGGACACCGTCACCAACCTCGCACGCCAAGCCGAGCGCATTATTCTATGCGTTGACGCCAGCGAAGGCGTGCGATGGGAAATCGCTCATGTGCTGCGCGGCGAAATTGCTCGCAAGACACTATTCTTCCTCAATCCCGCCCTCGATGCCGATACCCGCACACGCCTGCTGATCGAAGATTTCAGCACCTCCCCCACCGATCTCGCCCAACTTAAGGTCAACCAGATTCTGGCGCTCCAGATCACCGCCCCAGATCAGTTGACCGTGATTCACTGCGCCAGACCCGAACGCGAAGCCTACCTCGTCGCCGCCCGCTTAGCCTACGCACCAGGAACCGGTTAGATGCCCACAAGTAGATACCAGCAACAATGCCCTCCCGACCTCAGGTCCCCCGAGCATGTCAACTATCGCTGCCCTAAAAACCGGAACGACCCTATAATCCACGTCATGCCGTGACCTTTGGAGTTGAGCGCATCATGATGAGCGACTTCGTCCCAATTCGGTTGGTAATCTCGCGCACGACCTGAAATCCGAGCGACCCATAGAGTGCAACTGCAGGATTGCCAGATCTGACATTGAGTGAAAGATTGGCTATACTTGCTTGCTCGGTTTCGAAAAGCAATCGTTCCAAAAGGATTCGACCGACACCTCGTCGCCGGTATCCACACGCAACCCCAATGACAATTTCATGCGGGGCTTCCGGAAGGTGAAAATATGGAGCCTCTTCGGGCTTGAATCTGCGGATCCAGACCGCGCCCATCCACACGTTGATTTGATCACCCGCAATCAGGCCGAAATCTCCATCGCGAGGCCAGTCATGAAGGTAACGTCGCAGTTTTGGATCCTCGCGAACCGCTTCGACGGTCGCATGAGCGCTTGCAGCCAGCATCTCCCAAAGAAATGGCAGATCAAGGCTCGCATCAATGTTCACAACTCTAACGTCAGGCGTGAGTGCATTCGTCAACAAGCCTCTCCACTACTCAGCGTGAGCGCCTTCCTTTGGCAAAATTATTACCCCGTCCAACGTCACATCCACGTGACCGGCACCCCTCGACTTGTGACTATCGACCTAGAGCATTTTCCGACTGAAGTGGATACCGGTTCGGCGTCGATGCGGAGCATCGCTGCGCAATGACGAATGCGGAGCATCGCTGCCCGATGACGAAAATGCGACAAAACAAGAACCTTGTGCGGCGTTCCGATTCCGTAGGATCGGAACGTGATCTAGCAGTTCATAATATGTTCCGGACTCAAGCGAAAGGTACTCTTCCTTGACAGGATTGAAAAAGCTCGTCGAGCAAAGCTACGATCAAAATGCGCAGCAATATGCCGTTTCATCGCAGATGCAGTCGGCGAGCCTGATGAAGCTGATCGCCGCTGTTGCTCCACACATTGACAAAACCCGCCCTGCGCGCGTGCTCGACGTCGGGTGCGGGACCGGCGGTATCGCCCGCGAACTAGCGTCGCATCTGACACTCCAGGTCCAATCATACCTGGGAATCGATCTCTCCAAGGAGATGATTGCAATCGCTCGAGCAAACAGCCGCTCCGACAATATCGAATTTGTGCAAGGGGACGCAGAGGAGCTTCCCGTAGCTCCGGGCAGCTTCGACCTCGCCCTATCAAATTCAGCCCTGCACTGGCTGAATCAGCCGTCGCTGGGGTCGACTCCTGAGCGTGCTTTTCGCGAAATTGCGCGCAGCCTCAGTTCGGGTGGCGTATTTGGTGCAAGTTTGGCAGCTGTCGGGACCGGTCGCAAGTTCCGGCGATCATATCTAGAGGTTATGGAGAAAGCGCAACGGTCGGTTGCCGATTTTGAATCGGCAAAGTTCATGCGCGATCCAATCGGCTGCGTCCACCTTCACGAAGCCGTGGACTGGGCATCAACAGCTGGGATGAAAGTTTTATTCGCGAGAATGGACTACGAACCCGTCGTATTTGCTCGGTCCGTTGATTATTGCGATGCCGTTCGCGCATATGGCTATTCAGTCTTCATGGCCGCCGTTCCCGAGCGACTGAAGGAAGATATTTGGCGTGACGTTTGCAGAACATTTATAGATAGTCAGCCGCCAGGACCTTACCTGCACGACCAATACATGTGCTATCTGGTGACCTCAAAGGTTGATTGAATTCGCTTGGAATTGCGTTGCCGTCCCATCCTCACATCGAAGCAAACATAACTATGGCTGGAATTACGAGCAATATGACTCGCAGCAGCCATTCCAGCTTTTGAACACCTCTCCTGGGCTTTATGCGCGGAAACCAATGACTGTAGCCCGTAAATGTTGCGGCTGCGAGTGCCAGAGCGCCAAGTCCTGGCTGTGACGAGGCAACATAGAATGCAAGACTGAGCATGAGCAATATCAATCCGAAATACTTCGGATTTACGCTGAGCCCATAGAGATTCTTCAGCAGCTTCACTTTAATGTCATGGCGAAATGTATTGAAAGCTGTGTCGAGAATATCGACGGCAATCAAGAAACAGTAGAACGCAAGAACTGCCGTTGACACCGAAAGAAGCAGCATGAATTTGCGCCACATAACGACATCATACGGTAAAAGCAGCGTCTCCTTGTCGGCGCTGAGTGAAATCAATACTGCAGCCGACGCCGCCAGGATAGAGAGCGCCTGAACCGACGAATTTGCCTTCTTCTGCTGTATCTCTTCGAAGTCGGCCGGGGCTTCGGATGGATTGGTGAGTCGAGACTGCCAATTGTAAGTATGCATCATCAAAAGTCTGCGAAGTGTTCTAGTTTTGAAGAATGGCTGCTCAACCCGAGACAGAAAATAAACAACCCAAAGCGCAATAAAACCGACCAAGTACGTCATGAATAACGTCTTTTCGGGATCTGAAGAAATCACCAATCGAAGTGATTTGAGGTTTGCAGACGGCAGGAAAAACGATCCCAGGCGTATCGCCAGCGACATTGATGCCCACAAGATTACAATCGATGGCCACGCAGACGGCAAGTCGTCGAAGGCGTCTTCTGGCTTAATGTTAAACCGATTTCTGGACCCGGCACGCACCACAAAGAAAAACACAGATCCAAAAATTAGAAGCGCTGCAAGCGCAACGTCAACACTAGAAAATCCCCACTTAGTCAGCTGCAGGATGAAGTTCATTTGTCCGCCCCACCGATCATGATTTCACAATAGAATTTGGAAGAGAAATTTTGAGGACGATACCCCGTGGAAGTGATCCTCAAACCATGCCGTCTGATCCTGGCCCTGCACGCTCCAGACATCTGCAATAACACTCCAGCAAGCCCCGGCCTGGAGTTCGCGTGATCGGCAGCTCCCGTTCGAACCTACCCCTTCAGCCTACATAGCAGTGAATGTGCCCCACAGGCTACCGGCCCCATACTTTTCTAAATTCGAGACCAATGCCTCAGATGAGCTGCCAGATCGCACCGCTCGCCCTCGCTGGACCCATATCAAACCGCGCAAACACCAGATTTTAACTGACTGGGCACATGTTATCCGAATCACCTTGGACGCGTGTTTGCGTAACTGTCGGCAAACGCTGAAACAGCAGGCCCGCCGCTCAAACAGGAAGACCCGCCATGTCATTTGAAACGCCCGCTCTCCTTTTCCAATACGTGCTCGACGCCTACTCCAAGCAGATTCCCGTCATGATCGGTCTCGCGTTGCTGTTCACAGCACTGACCGCGTGGAAGAGCCAGCAGGCGAGCGTTGGCAAAGTCTGGTGGCGCAACCCCGGCCTGGCCACCGACATTTCGTATGGCTTGATCCACACGCTGGTGAACCCCTACTTCAAACTTCCCGCGCTCATTATCGCAGCCAACATCCTCATGGGCGCGATGCCAGAGGAACAAGTCAAAACCTACTTCCAGGAAGGCCGCGGCCCACTCAGCGGCCTGCCGTTCTACTGGCAAGTGGCCTTCTACGTCGTCGTGTCCGACTTCCTATTCTATTGGATCCACCGCATCTTCCATAACGGCTCCATGTGGCGCTTCCACGCGATCCACCATTCGGCGACGCAAGTCGACTGGACCACGACCTACCGCATCCACCCCATCAACGTGATCCTCCAACCCGCAGCCGTGACCGTCTTGATGATGATGCTCGGCATCGCCCCATCCGTGATGTTGTTCACGGTGCCCTTCGACATCCTGACCGCCGCCTGGGTCCACTCGAACCTGAAATGGGACTTAGGTCCGCTGAAGTACGTCATCGCCGGTCCGATCTTCCATCGCTGGCATCATGGCCTGCCCGGTGACGGCGGCGACAGCAACTTCGCGCCGACCTTCGCTCTCTGGGACTACCTGTTCGGCACCTTCTACATGCCGCAAGGCCGCATCCCGGAGAACTTCGGCACCGATGACGACCACTTCCCGGAAGGTTACTTCGCCCAACTCGTCTACCCCTTCCAGAAGAAGCCCTCAGACACCGTCGCAGCGGCCCCAAAAGTCGTCGCCGCCGAATAACCTGCCCACTCCATGGCCGGGTTTGACTGCCCTCGGGCTCGCCCCGGGGGACCCGGCCATCCAGGGGCCAACAAACGGATCAAGCAACGGATCTAGGATCGCGAAACGAATGCTCAAGATCGACACCCCGCTTCGCAAGGCAGCCCTCGGCATCGCAGCCGTGCTCCTGCTATCCCTGGCGCTGCCCAAGCAACTCCTGACCGCGCCTTTGCCGAACGTCGTCGAATTGAAGGACATGACCTGGGTCGAGGTCCGCAGCGCACTGCAGGCCGGCTACACCACCGTTATCGTGCCAACGGGCGGCATCGAACAGAACGGCCCCCACATGATCCTGGGCAAACACGACTACATCGTCAGCCAAGCTGCTAGCACCATCGCCCGCAACGTCGGCCGCGCCCTCGTTGCCCCCGTCGTTTCCTATGTGCCTCAAGGCGACTACGATCCCCCGACCGGTCACTTAGCGTTCCCGGGCACTATGGGCGTTCCCGAGCCCGTCTTCGCAGGTGTCGTGGAAGGCATCGCCAGGAGCCTGAAAGCCGGCGGCTTCAAAACCATCCTGTTCATCGGCGATCACGGCGGCAGCCAACCTGCCCAGAAAGCCGTCAGCGAACGCCTGACCAAGGCCTGGGCCAGCGCCGGCATCCGCGTCGCGTCTATCGACGCCTACTACGACGACAAGGCCCAGATCAAACGCCTGCTCGCCGAAGGCCAGTCGCTGGACGCCATCGGCCAGCACGCCAGCATCATCGACACATCTGAATTGTTATCGGTTCAGCCCAAAGGCGTCGACCTGACCCGCTACCGCAAAGTCTCGATGGGTCTAGAGCCAACCGGCATCTCCGGCGACCCAAGCACGGCCTCCGCTGAACGCGGCACAAGCCTGCTCGCCATGCGCATCGAGGCCGCCACCGCCGCCATCAAAGCGTTCGTCGCAACACCATAAAAACCCGCTATCTGACCGGGGCCAAAATCTCGACCGTCCG
>JANOVN010000296.1:0-5330 GCA_031417455.1 Hyphomicrobiaceae bacterium
TTCGCGGCGGACGAGATCGACCAGAAGGGTTGCCAGCAGCGGGCCATGAACGATGAGCCCAGGGTAGCCTTCCTGCTTGGTGGCGAAGGGCTGGTCGTAGTGGATGCGGTGGCCGTTGAAGGTGAGGGCTGAGTAGCGAAACAGCAAAACAGGATCGGGGTGGATGGTGCGTTCCCAGGCGGGATTTGCCGGTGCTTGCTTTGGCAGGGTTTGGGGGGCGTCGCCGGGCACTGCGGATTTTTGGGGTTGGCGGTAGACGATGTCGCGCTCTTCGCTCATCGCTAAGCCGTGCTGGTCTGAGAAGTCGAAGCGGGCGGTGACGAAGACAAGCGAACCGCTGCGGCCGGCCTTGTGGGAGACATCGAGGACGCGGGCGGTGCGGGTGACTTTCGAGCCGATTTTCAGGGCGTGGTTGAAGGTAAAGCGGCCGCCGGCCCACATGCGGCGCGGGAGCGGGACGGGGGGGAGAAAGCCGCCTTTGGCTGGGTGGCCGTCGTAGCCGAGCTTGGAAATTCTTGCGACCGGCAGGCAATAGACGAGGTGCCACATTGGCGGAAGGCCGGTGCCGTCGGTGAATTCGGGGTCGTCGCGGTCGAGGGTGGCTGAGAGCGCATTGGCGGGGAAGGGGGCGAGGAGATCGGTACGGGATTCGGTTTTGCCGATCCACGTTTTGAGGTGCGCGATGTCTACGTCCACGTGTGAACTCCGATTGCCGCTTTGTGTGTGGTGTTTTCTTGCATAAGTTTTGCGGTTTGGAAATTCGCCGTTCATAAAGGGATCGTTTTGTTTTGCTGAATGGTGGAGAAGGGTAGCGGACCGGTGGATCTTGATTTGATTGTCCTCCAGCTGTGTGTGCAAATTGCAGGGGCGGGCAGCCTGACGAAGGGCGCACGACAGGTTTTTCTTTCGCCGCCGACTGCGAGCGCCGTGGGGTTGCATCAACGGATGCGGGCGAAAATCTATTGTTGTGACGCGTCGGGGTAAATGGCGGCGAGCCGTGCGGACATGTGGTGCGTCAATCGCTCGTGCTAGCCGGGTCTCGTTCGCGGGGCGAAATAATGTGCTGGAACATATGAATTTAGCGACCGGAGCGTCCCCGCCTCCGGTTCGCAATTCTGTTCGTAATTGGCGCACCCGGTAGGAGTCGAACCTACGACCTTTGCCTTCGGAGGGCAACGCTCTATCCAGCTGAGCTACGGGTGCATGGGGTGTTCATAGCTGATCTTGGCGCTGCGGGCAAATGAGTTTGCTTTCTTGAGTTGATTGGACGCGAGACGGCGAATTGCGGGCTGACAGGGCCTGAGGGTTTGCTTAAACCTTGCAGTATGGATCAAGAACCGAACACGCCTGCGCCTCCCACTGAACGCTCCAACCGCACGTCGACCGTGCCGTTGGGCGAGGTGGTGCCTGTCATGAAGGGCAGTCACGTCTATCTGATTGATGGGTCTGGTTATATTTTTCGGGCGTTTCATGCGCTGCCGCCGCTGACGCGGCCGTCCGATGGGTTGCCGGTCGGGGCGGTACACGGTTTCTGTCAGATGCTGTGGAAGCTGATCGGGGACAGTAAGCTGGCTGACAAGCCAACGCATATCGCGGTTATCTTCGATGCCGGACGGGAGACGTTCCGCAACAAAATCTATCCGCAGTACAAGGCGCAACGTCCGCCGCCTCCTGAGGAGCTTGTTCCGCAGTTTGGGTTGATCCGTGACGCGACGGCGGCTTTCAATATCGCGTCCATCGAGCAGGATGGATTTGAGGCGGACGACATCATCGCGACGTATGCGCGCGATGTCGTGGCGGCTGGCGGGGAGGCGACAATCATCTCGTCGGACAAGGATCTGATGCAGCTCATCGTGCCGGGCGTCACGATGCTGGACGGGATGAAAAACAAGCGGATTGGGCCGGACGAGGTGTTTGAAAAGTTTGGGGTGTCGCCCGGCAAGGTGATCGACGTGCAGGCGCTAGCTGGCGACAGCGTCGATAACGTGCCGGGGGTGCCGGGGATTGGGATCAAGACGGCGGCGGAGTTGATCCACACGTATGGCGACCTCGATACGCTGCTGGCGCGGGCGCATGAGATCAAGCAGCCCAAGCGGCGGGAAAAGCTGATCGAGTTCGCCGATCAGGCGCGGGTTTCGCGGGAACTCGTGACGCTCAAGACGGATGTGCCGGTGGAGTTTGCGCTCGACCGTTTGGGTGTTCAGGAGCCGCAGGCGGAAGCGCTGCTGGGCTTTTTGCAGATGATGGAATTCAACACGCTGACGCAGAAGATTGCCGGTGCGCTGGGGGCCGATCCGCCGCCGCGGCTGGCGGTCTCAGTGGGCGCGAGCGTTGGCAAAGGAGCAGGGAAGGGTGCTGAAGCCGGCAGCGCAAGTGGGGTCGATACGCCGGCGGCTGGCGTAGCCTTTCACCAAAACCGCATGAAGGCCGTGCCGTTTGACCGGGGTAAGTATGAGACGGTGACGACGGTCGAGCGGCTCAGTGCGTGGATTGGCGCGGCGCGGGAGGCCGGGCGGTTTGCGTTCGATACGGAAACGACCGGGCTGGATGCGATGAACGCGGGGCTCGTCGGGTTGTCGATTGCGGCAGAGGCTGGGAGGGCTTGTTATGTTCCGCTGGCGCATGTGGCGGGCGGAGGCGGGTTTGATTTTGGCGAAGGCGGTGGGCAGGCTCAGGCGCCGATGGCTGCGACGCTAGCGGCTTTGAGGCCGCTGCTGGAGGATCCGTCGGTTCTCAAAATCGGGCAGAACATCAAGTTCGATGTGCTAGTGATGGCGCGCCATGGGATTGCGATTGCACCCGTCGATGACACGATGCTGCTGTCTTATGCGCTCGATGGCGGGCGGGGCGAGCATGGCATGGATGCGCTGTCGCTCCGGCATCTGGGGCATACCTGCATTCCGTTCTCGAAGGTGATCGAGCACGCACCGGGGGCCAAGAAGGGCGACAAGACGTTTGCGGGGGTGCCGGTCGATAAGGCGACGGAGTATGCCGCCGAGGATGCCGACGTGACGCTGCGGCTGTGGGAGATTTTGAAGCCCCGGTTGGCAGCCGAGCGGCAGACGGTGGTCTATGAGACGCTGGAGCGGCCGCTACTGCCGGTGATCGTCGGGATGGAGCGGGCGGGGATCAAGGTCGATCGTGCGATCCTGTCGCGGTTGTCGTCGCAGTTTGCGCAGGGGATTGCGCGGCTTGACGATGAGATCGGCCAGCTTGCCGGTTTCAAGTTCAATTTGGCGTCACCCAAGCAATTGGGTGAATTGCTGTATGACAAGCTGCAATTGCCGGGCGGCAAGCGGACGAAGTCGGGACAATGGGAAACGCGGGCAGGGGTTCTCGATGAATTGGCGGCGAATGAGGATTTGCCGGACGACGCGCGAGCGCTGATCAATAAGATGCTCGAATGGCGGCAGTTATCAAAGTTGCGCTCGACATATACCGATAGCTTGCCGGAATACATGGATAAAGGTGGGCGGATTCATACGAGTTATTCATTGGCGGCGACGACGACGGGGCGGCTCGCGTCGTCAGAGCCCAATCTGCAGAACATTCCGATCCGCACCAAGGAAGGGCGGGCGATCAGGACAGCGTTCATCGCCGAGGCTGGCCACCAGTTGATTTCAGCGGACTATTCGCAAATCGAGCTGCGTGTTTTAGCGCATATTGCGGAAATCCCGCAGTTGACGCGCGCGTTTGAGGAGGGCCTCGATATTCATGCGATGACGGCGTCTGAAATGTTTGGCGTGCCGATTGAGGGGATGCCGAGCGACGTGCGGCGGCGGGCGAAGGCGATCAACTTCGGGATCATCTACGGAATATCGGCGTTCGGGCTGGCTAGTCAGCTTGGTATTTCGCGCGAGGAGGCTGGGCAATACATCAAAACGTATTTCGCGCGGTTTCCCGGTATTCGCGATTATATGGAGGGGACGAAGAAAGCGGCGCACGATAATGGATACGTCGAGACGGTGTTCGGGCGGCGGATTCATTATCCAGAGATCAATACCAAGAACCCGTCGATGCGCGGGTTTTTGGAACGGGCGGCGATCAATGCGCCGATCCAGGGATCGGCTGCGGACATCATCCGGCGGGCGATGATACGGATGCCGCAGGCGTTGGCCGATGCCGGGTTATCGTCGGCGCGGATGCTGCTGCAGGTGCACGACGAATTGGTGTTTGAGGCCAGCGACAGGCAAGTCGCTGAGACGTTAGCAGTGGCGGTGGGCGTCATGGAGGCGGCACCGATGCCAGCGGTACAAATGAAGGTGCCGGTGAAGGTCGATGCAAAAGCTGCTGCCAATTGGGACGAGGCGCATTGAACATGCTCTCAAGCCGATGGCCGTTTGGACTTCGGATATCGTTGGGGTGATCAGTTAGCTTGCTATCGCCTGACAAATAGCTGGTGCTGTGAGAGAGGATTGAACTCTCGACCTCTCCCTTACCAAGGGAGAGGCACTCCCCCTCAATCGTCAATATCTATGAGCGATCCAGCACCTTCGACGCATTTGGTGTGCAAGTAGAGTGCATCAGTGTTTGAAAGGGCACCGTGTTCGAATTCGGCGATCTGGCGGAATTCGCTAGGCAGGCCCTTGCCACCAGAGCGCTCGACAAGGGCCTGCAGCATAGCTTCGATCTTCGCCCATAGCTGCGCCTTGCCGCCCCATCCAGCCGCCAACAACATGGAGCCGTCGCTGAGGAACGCCACCGACGAACACGGTCCGCCGCACGCCGGGCGGGTGACGGGAATGACGAGGGCTTTGTCGAAATCGGCGATGACGACGTTCTGGCTGTCGGGGGAGAACTCGGCGGCGATGATCTTTTCCCCTGTCTGGAATACCGAGAGTGGCGCGCCCGACGCTGCGTCCCAGAGGTGGGCGGTGCGGTCGCCCGACGCGGTCAGGATCATGCGACCATCGCGGCTGAATTGGGCGACCGACACGACATCCTCATGTCCGGCGAGCGACAACAGCATGGCCCCCGTCTTGGCATCCCAGACGCGCGCCGTCTTGTCGCTCGACGCGGTGACGATCCGCGTGCCGTCGGGGCTATATTGGACGGTCTGGATTTTGGTGGTGTGGCCGGTGAGCGTGAGCGCCGAGGCGGTGTTAAAGGCGGGCGGAGGGCCGAGGCGGGTGGAGTTTTCAGTCGCACTGTTATGTAAGTCGCCCCACATCAGAACGCTACCATCGGCGGCAGCTGTAGCATATTGCCTGGCAATTTGCTGCGCATCCTTGCGTAACGTAACAGCCCGAACGGATGCAGCATGCCCCGGGACCGGAACTCTATCACCCAAGAAAATCAGACCGTTTGCTAGTCCCCCGACATGCCCGCCA
>JANOVN010000297.1:0-8224 GCA_031417455.1 Hyphomicrobiaceae bacterium
CAAAGTCCCGCTCGATATCCGGCAAGTGCGTAACGAGGAGTGATGTGGCCGATGACGGACAAGAAAGACGAATCCCCCAAAGCCGCCGATCCCAAATCCACCGATCCTAAATCCACCGATCCCAAGCGCCCGCACGCCACCATCGACCTGAAGGCGACCGAAATTAGCACTGCGCGCCCATCCGATGCAGGCAAAGCAGAAGCGGCCAAATCCGCCGATCCCAAAGCCGCAGCCCCCGTCCAGTCGGCCGCCAGCAAACCCGCCGCGAGCGCAAACCCCAACGCCACCGCGTCCAAACCTGCCGACACCAAACCTGCCGATAATAAGACCATCGACAGCAAGACTGCCGATGCCAAAAAAACCGTTCCCACCCCTCCGCCTGTCCGCGCCCGCTCCGGTGGCATCGGTTCGACCCTCACTCACATGATCGCTGGCATCATCGGCGGCGGCATGGCTTGGTACGGCGCAACGACCCTTGGGCCTCAATACGGCCTGACGCCCGCCGTCTCCGACCCCAAAACTGTCACGCTCGAGGGGAAGCTGACAGCCCTCGAAAAATCGCTCGCCGACAAGTCATCGTCCGCCTCGGGCGACCTCGCCGCCAAAGTCACGGGCCTCCAAGCCCAGCTCGCCAAACTCGAAGACGTAAGCAAGTCGCTCGCCGGCCTCAACGCCACCCAGGCAAAGCTCGCCGCCGACACCAAGGCGCTCGCCGACAAGGCCGCCGAACAGGCCAGCACCGAGGGCCCCGCCGCCCGCATCGCCAAGCTCGAAGAGCAACTCAAACTCATGACCGCCGCAGCAACCAGCGACCCGCAAGCCGGTAAACTGCCCCAAATTGCAGCCCTATCTGGCCGCCTCATCGACATGGAAGCGACGCTGAACAACCAGTTGTCCGCCCTGCGCAAGACCGTCAGCCAGGAACTGGAACAGCGTCTGTCGCTCACCAACGAAACCAGCGAAGCCGCCAAATCCGGCACCAATCGCATCGACCGCGACATGGCCGCCGTCAAATCGCAGGCAGCCGCCACCACCCAAAAGCTCGACACTCTGCGCTCGGACGCCGACCGCCTGACCACCGCCGTTCAGGGTCTCCGCGACACCACCAACGAAGTGAAAACCGCCCTCGAATCCGTCAAAAGCGACATTGAAGCCAAGTTCAAAGCTACTGCCAAACCAGCCGATGTCGCGTCTGCCGTCGCGCCCGTCGCTGGCAAAATCGCAGCCCTCGAACAAAACGTCCAATCCGTCGTAAAAAGCGAAGAAGACCGCAAGCTCAGCGCCGAACGCATCCTCCTTTCGCTCGAATTGAACAACCTCAAGCGCGTCGTGGATCGCGGCCAGAAATATGCAATCGAACTGGGCGAAGTCAAAAAAGCCGCCGGACCAAAACTCGATCTCTCTGTCCTCGACCGCTACAAAGACACCGGCATCACCACGCTGGCCGAACTGACCCGCGAATTCGCGCCCGTCTCAAATGCGATCATCGAAAGTCAGTCCGACAAAGGCGACGGCTCCGTCGTTGGGCGCGTCATCGCCAGTGCCCGCTCGGTCATCGCGGTTCGCAAAATCACCTACGAGCCAAACGACAAGAGCGCCGAAGCTGTGGTCGGCCGCATCGAAGCAGCCCTTCGCGACGGCAATATCGCCGCAGTCCTTGAAGAAGCCAAGAACATCCCGGCCAAGGCTTCAAACGCATCCCAAGCCTGGCTAGTCAAAGTCGAAGCCCGCGGTGCCGTCGACCGCGCTATCGCAGGCCTCGAATCCTCGCTCAAATCGTCGCTGACCGGCACAACTCCGATAGCTCCCGCAGCGCCAGCGGTTCCACCCGCCACCCCGCCGCCGAAATCCTGATACCGCCGTCACGACCGCCAACCAACGCCAGCCGCCCAAACGAAAGATGAGTGCGTCATGATCCGTGTCATTGTGTTCCTGGCAGCCGTATTGGCCGCAGCCGTCGGCCTCTCGTGGCTGTCCGACAACCCAGGAACGGTCAATATCTATTGGCCGGCCATGAACCTCCAAGCCAACCCGACCGTGTTCCAGGTCATCATCGGCCTCACATTACTGGTTGGCTCAGCCCTCCTCATCTGGTCGCTGATCCGCCAGCTCTGGAATAGCCCCGCCGCCGTCGGCATGATGATGAACCGCCGCAAGCAGCAGCGCGGCCTCGACGCGCTCTCCTCAGGCATGATCGCCATCGGCGCTGGCGACCGCGATACCGCGACCCGTTACGCCATAGCCGCTCGCAAATCGTTGCCAAATGAGCCGCTGACACATCTTCTGCGCGCGCAGGCCGCCCAATTGTCCGGCGACAAGGCCACCTCGCGCCGCATTTTTGAGGCCATGCTCGCCTCACCCGACACCGAGCAGCTGGGCCTGCGTGGCCTGTTCGTCGAAGCCCAACGCGAAAAAGAACCCCTCGCCGCTTCGCAATTTGCCGCCCGCGCTCTCAAGCTGAACCCCAAGCTCGCCTGGGCGTCCGACAGCCTCTTCGACATCCAGTGCAAAGCCGCCGATTGGGCCGGCGCACTTGAAACGCTCAACATTGCCCGCCGCAATAATCATGTCGACAAGCCGCTCGCCGACCGCCGCCGCGCCGTGCTTTTGACCGGGCTGGCCATCGCTGCCGAAGACGCCGATCCCGCCAAGGCGCTGCAGCTGGCAACCGAGGCCCACACCCTCGCCCCCGATCTCGTGCCCGCCGCCAACCTCGCCGGGCGAATGCTCGCATCGCGAGGCAACACCGGCAAAGCCGCTAAGATCCTCCAGAAAACCTGGACCCGCAGCCCCCACCCGGAGCTCGCCACCGCCTACGCCTTCGCCCGCATCGGCGACAGCCCCCGCGACCGCCTCGAGCGCGTCAAGCAACTGGCCGCCCTCAACCCTCATTCTGCAGAAAGTTCCATCGCGGTTGCTAATTCTTCGATCGACGCCAAACTGTTCAGCGAAGCACGCGATGCCCTCAAGCCCCTGCTCGATGACCGCCTGACCCAGCGCGTCGCCACCCTCATGGCCCGCATCGAAAGCGAAGAACACGGCGACAAAGGCCGCGTCCGCGAATGGCTCGCCCGCGCCGTCAACGCCCCCCGCGATCCGGTCTGGACTGCGGACGGCATCATCGCCGAAACCTGGGCCCCAGC
The DNA here is from genome assembly GCA_031417455.1 of Hyphomicrobiaceae bacterium. Lineage (GTDB taxonomy): Bacteria > Pseudomonadota > Alphaproteobacteria > Rhizobiales > Hyphomicrobiaceae > JANXVY01. Next base: position 3,144 of record JANOVN010000297.1, read on the forward strand.
CTCCCCGGTCACCGGCCAACTCGACGCCTTCCAATGGCGCGTCCCCGTTGAACACGCGAGCGGCGGCGACACCGAATTGCTCGCCCGTCGGGTCGAAGAACTCGTCGCCCTAGGCGCACCCGCCCCGATCTCCGACAGCATCATCGACGCCGAACCCGGCCCCCAGATGAAGCCGCAAACACGCCCCACGCCCAAACCGGCAACGGCCACGACGGCCACCACAACGCCGACCACGACGGCCAACGCGACGGCCAACGCGACGGCCAACGCGACGGCCAACGCGACGGCTTCCACAAAGTCGGCCCCGGTTCGCGCCGCTGTCGTCACCGATGTCGAAGAAGTCGAAGAAGTCGAAGACGTCGTGGCCACTGCTCCCGCCAAGATGGTCGAACCCGTCACCGCCAAACCCGCAACCAAACTTGCAACCGCTCAACCGTCCGCAACGTCGCCACCGCCCGCCGCCCCCATCAAAACAACGCCTGCGGTCGTCAGCACCTTAAAGCCCGTTGAACAGCCGGCCCCAAAACCGGTAACGCAACCGGTGGACACCAAGCGTCCTGCGGACCCAAAACCGGCTCAAACCGCAACCGCTCCAGCTGCAAAAACCGCTGGCAAACCAACCGACCCAAACAGCAAAGAGCCGCGCATCTTCGTCGTGCCCCATGCCCCCGATGATCCAGGCCCCGACGCCACCGAACCCGAGACCAACGGTAAAGGCAAACGCCCGCCCTACCGCGCCGTGCCCTAGTGCCCTTCCGGTTTTTGATTAATTCGGGAAAGGGACCCTAGCTCAAAGTTTTGTCGTGCTTCTTGTGCCGCAAAACCGCTCACACGCCCGCCTTCGCGAGGGCATGCTTTGCCCGAAAGCAGTCTAAGGCTCATCTCGATTTCCCTGGAACAAAATCGTCGTGTGACCGTCAGCCTCCGACGCCATACTTGCCAATCACCACGGATGCCGCTATTCGTCCCCCTCGTTCCGCGCTTCGGCGCGATCCGCCGCAATAGCTCAGTCGGTAGAGCACGTCATTCGTAATGACGGGGTCACAGGTTCGAATCCTGTTTGCGGCACCAGCCTCCCGCTGGTTTCAACTTGCTCCCCCCGCAGCCAACGTCGCGACCACCGCGCACAGTGCCGCTATGTCTTGGTCGCGCGACAACCGGTGATCGCCGTCCGCGACCTCGACAAGCGTCACCCGTCCTCCCGGTAAAAGCTCCAGCAACCGCCGCGAATGGTCGGGTGGCACGCTGTCATCCAGCATCCCCTGGAAAATATGCACGGGCCGCCCCGGATCAAACGGCTTGCCTGCCAGCAAATGCCCCCGCCCCTCCTCGATCAAGCGCTTGGTAATCTTATAAGGCTCGCCATAATCACTTGGTCGCAGCACGAAGCCATCCGCTTCCAACGCCGCCTTCTGCTCGCCCGAAAACGCCTTCCACATCAGCTCTTCGGTCATGTCCCAGGCCGGAGCGATCAGCACAATCGCCTTGATCCGCGCCGCCTGCTCGGGCACCCGCGCCAACAACCGCGCCAGCAGCAACAGCGCAATATACCCGCCCATGCTCGACCCGATCACGATCTGCGGCCCAGCCGTCACCTTCGTGAAAATCGCCGCTGCATCGTCGAGCCAATCCCCGATCGTCCCATCCTCGAACCGCCCGCCCGACCGGCCATGCCCGGAATAATCAAACCGCGTACAGCCAAACCGCCCGACCGCGAAATCCGCCAGCGCCCACGCCTTCGTGCTCGCCATGTCGGATTTGTACCCGGGCAGCCAGAACAGCCCCGTGCCGTCGCGCTTCGGCGTCTTCGTCGCCAGCACCGCAATTTCGCGACCGTTGACGTCTACGGTTTGCAGCTCAGCCCCACTCATACTATGCCTGCCTTCATCTGTTGCTGGTCCACATCCGGAGCGCCGTCTTGGCCGCCACTCGCCCCACCATATTGCAAATCATCCCTGCACTCGATACCGGCGGTGCCGAACTATCGACGGTTGAAATCGCAACTGCCATCGTGGCAGGGGGTGGCCGTGCCATCGTCGTAACCGGTGGCGGACGCCTCGCCGCCCGCATCATCGAAGCCGGCGGCGAAATCATCCCCTTCCCGGCGGCCACCAAGAACCCCGCCCAGATGATGTTGAACGCTCGCGCGCTCGCCGCCATCATCCGCCGCGAACACGTCGATCTGGTGCACGCCCGCTCCCGCGCCCCCGCCTGGACCGCGCTTTCGGCAGCGCGCGCCACCAAACGCCCGTTCATCACCACTTATCATGGCGCATACAATGAAAAAGGTCCCTTGAAACGCGCCTATAACAGCGTCATGGCCCGCGGCGACATCGTCATCGCCAACTCTGACTATACCGCTGGCCTCGTCCAATCCCGCTACGGCACACCCAAGGACCGCATCCGCGTCATTCACCGGGGCGTCGACCAGGAAACCTTTGACCGCAGTAAAATCGCACCCGAACGCACAGCCAAACTGCAATCGGCCTGGAACATTAAACCCGGCCAGCACGTCATCCTGCAGGCCGCGCGACTGACCAAATGGAAAGGTCAATCCGTCGTCATCGACGCCGTAGCCCAACTCGTCAAAGCTAATCCAACCGCTAACCTCGTGGCCGTTTTCGCAGGTGACGACCAGGGCCGCACCGCCTATTGCGATGACCTCAAGCGCCAGATCGCGGCCTTGGGTCTCGGCAGTCACGTCCGTCTCGCCGGTCACGTCGACGACATGCCCGCCGCCTACGCACTCGCCGCCGTCAGCATTATCGCCTCCGTCGAACCCGAAGCCTTCGGACGCACAGCAATCGAAGCCCAGATGATGGGTTGCCCGGTGATAGCTACCAGCATCGGCGCGCCGCCCGAAACCGTCCTCGCCCCGCCGCGCACGGACGCCACAAACCGGACCGGATGGCTCGTCGCCCCAGGCAGCGCCACCGAACTAGCCGCTGCCCTCAACGAAGTGCTGGGCCTGTCCCCTGCCCAACGCGAAACCCTGACCCGCCGCGCCCACGACCATGTCGCCACGAATTTTTCACTCCAAGCCATGAAACAGGCGACACTGCGCATCTACGACGAACTACTCGAAACCCATCTGTCCGCCCCTCCAGCCGCCAAAGCCTGAGTTCGACCTGCAATTCCGGCACTAATCGGTGTTTGTCCGCAACTATGAATGTTGCATCAGCGCCGATTAACTTGACTTCTCGCGCGTTTCTCCCAATCATAATCGCCATGTTGCGTCGCGGATGCAGGCTTAGCCCTGCAGCTGCGCGCTTCCTTTTCCGATACCTTGCAAGAACGCTTGCAAAAAGCATTTTGAAGCAACCCCGCTAGAAGCAACCGAGGGAGACCTACTATCCGCAAACCAATGCGAACCGGGGCAGAACGCGAGCCGTCCGGCCCCAAAATCAACGACATGATCAGAGCCCGCGAAGTCCGCCTGATCGATGAGACCGGCCAGAACGTCGGTGTCGTTGCCCGCTTTGATGCCCAGGAACGCGCCAACGGCGTGGGGCTCGACCTTGTGGAAATTTCGCCCGACGCCGAGCCGCCGGTCTGCAAGATCCTCGACTACGGCAAATACAAATACCAGGAACAAAAGAAAGCCGCCGAGGCCCGCAAGTCGCAAAAGATCGTCGAAATCAAAGAAATCAAGATGCGTCCAAGCATCGACGATCACGATTATGACGTGAAGATCAAAGCGATGCGCCGCTTCTTCGAAGAAGGCGACAAGGTCAAGGTAACGCTCCGCTTCCGCGGTCGCGAAATGGCCCATATGCAGCTTGGCATGCAAGTGCTTCAGCGCGTCAAGGCCGAGTTGACCGACACCGTCAAAGTCGAAAGCGAACCCCGCCTTGAAGGCCGCCAGATGGTCATGGTCCTAGCACCGAAGTGACACCGGTAGGTTGGGTCAACCCCGGGCACTTGATCCCGGGGCGACCCAACAGTTTTCTTAGGTCATGGGTCCAGGGGCGAGCCTCTGGTCCGCGAAGCGTCATCACTTCACCGCACGTCACTTCGCAATCAACGCCCGCGCCCTAGCCAAATCCGCCGGCGTATCGACCCCCAACGGCACCGTATCCACAATCGCCGCATCAATCCGCATCCCAGCCTCAAGCGCCCGCAATTGCTCAAGCTTTTCGCGCAACTCCAACGTCGACGGCGGCAACGTCACAAACCGCTCCAGCGCCGCGCGCCGATAGGCATAGATCCCGATGTGATGATACAGCGGCCCGTCCCCATACGGTGCCGTCGCCCGCGTAAAATACAGCGCCCGCAACGCCCGCTCAGCGCCAGCCACCGGCGGCAGCGGCGTGCCTACGACCTTGACGACGTTGGGATTTGTCCGCTCCTCAACATGCACGATCTCCGCAGCCAATGTGGCAATATCGGTCGCAGCATTCGCCAACGGTGCCACGCACGCCGTGACCAGATGCGGCTCCAGCGTCGGCAGGTCGCCCTGCAGATTGACGATCACCCCATGCCGCCGGCCAGGGTCGAGCGCCATCACCGCCTCATGAATCCGGTCCGACCCCGATGGATGGTCTTCCCGCGTCATGACCGCCTCGCCGCCAGCCGCAATCACCGCCGCCAAAATCGCCGCGCTATCGGTTGCAACCACCACCCGCCCGGCCTTGGCCGCCATTGCGCGACGCCAGACATGCACGATCATGGGCACCCCATGAATATCGGCAAGCGGCTTGCCCGGCAATCGAGTGGCTTGCATACGGGCTGGAATTATTATCAATACGGACATGGGTTTTGGGCTCGGCTGGTGACAATTGGCCTCGGCATTCAGGCTCTGGAAGCACACTGGCAACCGTTGCAAGCATGCCCCCCGTTCGTCTACATCGCCCTCAGCCCTAAAAGCCACTAACTTGGCTCCGACCGTCTTTCAAGGGAATCACATGGACTCGTTCGAAATCTCGAAATTCGCCGGCGCCGCTCTCTGTGCGTTGCTTGCTATCGTCTTGCCGCCGACGCTCGTCGAAACATTCGGCAAACATGACTCGTCCGGCGCAGGTGCCGGATACACCCTCCCGGCCGCAGCAAAAGCCGCCGCTCCCGCCGCTGGCGGTGCCGCC
>JANOVN010000298.1:0-19953 GCA_031417455.1 Hyphomicrobiaceae bacterium
CCGGGTCAAGCCCGGCCATGGAGTGGGGGGAGCATTTTTACGAACAAAGCTGGGTAATCAGGCAAATCTATCCACCGCCAATTTCCGCCGTACAGGCAACCTGATGCCTGCCCTCTGCTAGCTTAATTCCAAACTGATTCGCTCGATCCCCCACCGGAGAGGCCAAATGTCCGCCACCACCGCCGATGCAAACGCTGCCGCCGCCGATGCCGCGCGCGAAGCCCGCGCCGAGGTCAGGCCCCCAGCACCTCCCGCCGCCGCAAAGCCCAAATCGGCCAGAGCCGCACGCGCCGCCGCCGAATGGCAGACCTTCGACGTCTCCGTCTGGATTACCGACTTCAACTTCACCGAATTCGGCTTTTACAAAAACACGCGCAACCGCGCCAAATCCCGCCAGTTCACGTCGGACATGGACATCTTCGCCGAGGTCACGGAAAACGGCGAACGCACAGGCCTGCTGGGCTACCGCGAGGAGCTTTGGAAAAAGCCGTCCAACAGCATGGATAAGCGCCTCGTCGTCAAGCTGTTCACCGGTGAACTCGGCTGGCGCGCCACCATGGACCTGATGGTCGGCCGCTCGCTGCAGCAGACGGTTGGCGCGCGCGGCTTCCCGATCACCAGTTATTCGATCAACACCAACGACGACGACTTCATGATCTACGTTGAGCGCTCGGGAAAAAAATACCCCTGGCAGATGGAAAATTTCGCCTTCTTCATCATGCACGAAGGCCGCCCCGTCTTCTATCGCCTCCGCCGGGATTTCTTCGCCGTCGGCGGTGACTACACCCTCTACGATCAGCAAGACAACGTCGTCGGCGATCTTGACGGCTCGATCCTGACCATTGGTGGAAAGTGGCACGGTCGCGTCAAAACCGGCGTTCACGACAAGCGCCTCCTGGCCGTCATGAAGCTGTTCTGTTCGATCATCATTTTCAATCGCGGTGCCCGCCGCCACGTCAAATCGCTTTACGGCGAATTGAGCGCAGGTCGCCTCGATCCCAAGCTGGAAAAGCAGGAGCACGACCTGTATTTGAACCCGCGCCGGACGCGCTGATTAAAATTTAGCCACCTCGTCGTCCGTTTGCTTATCATGTGTGCAGCTCTGCCGCCGCTCTATAGCGCTGCACAATAACTAAGCGTTTGATTGCAATAACAAACAGCAACCTCTGCCTAGTTGGTACAAAAATTGCCAACCGTCCGCCCTAGCACCGGATTACAGCGCAGAATGAACTGCGCGTGCCTATAAGTTAGGCACGCCGGGTGGGGGATACGGGATGGAACAACAGCAGCTTGGCTCTGACGTCTTTTTTCTATTGATGGGGGCAATCCTCGTCTTCGCAATGCACGGCGGCTTCGCCTTCCTTGAGGTTGGCACCGTCCGCCACAAGAATCAGGTCAACGCGCTCGTCAAAATCATGGTTGATTTCGCGATCTCGACCGTCGTCTATTTCACCATCGGCTATACCCTTGCATACGGCGTATCCTTCTTCCAAAACGCTGAATCGATATCGGGCGGTGTCAAGGGCTTCGACCCGCAGGGCCTGAGCCTTGTCCGCTTCTTCTTCCTCTGCACGTTTGCAGCAGCTGTCCCCGCGATCATCTCCGGCGGCATCGCCGAACGGGCCAAATTCGGCCCCCAATGCATCGCCACCGCCCTTCTCGTCGGCCTCTGCTACCCACTGATCGAAGGCATCGCTTGGAATAAGAACTTCGGGCTCCAGGAAGGCCTGTTCGTCCGCTTCCTGGGCGCAGAGTTTAAAGACTTCGCCGGCTCCATCGTGGTCCATGCTTTTGGCGGCTGGGCAGCCCTTGCGGCCATCCTGCAGTTGGGGCCCCGCCTGGGCCGCTACACCGGCCCCCGTCCAGGCCCCACGCCGCCGTCGTCGTTACCTTGGTTGGCCATGGGCTCGTGGATGCTGTGTGTCGGCTGGTTTGGCTTCAACGTGATGAGCGCCCAAAGCCTGAAGGCAATATCGGGCCTCGTCGCCGCAAACTCCCTTCTCGCCATGTGTGGTGGCATTCTTGCCGCGCTGTTTGTGGGCAAGAACGACCCAGGGTTCGTCCATAACGGTGCCTTGGCTGGCCTGGTTGCCGTTTGCGCCGGTTCCGATGTCATGCACCCGTTGGGCAGCCTCGTCGTCGGCGGCGTCGCGGGCGCACTCTTCGTCCAGATGTTCCAGATCTCGACGGAACGCTGGAAAGTTGATGACGTCCTCGGTGTCTTTGCCCTCCATGGCATGTGCGGCCTTTGGGGCGGCATTGCCTGCGGGATCTTCGGCCTCAAGGCGCTCGGCGGTTTGGGGGGTGTGACGTTCGCCTCGCAGTTGGTGGGCAGCTTGGGCGGCGCAGCGCTCGGCCTCGCATCGGGCTTCGTGGTCTACAAGTTCGTCGACAAGGTCTTCGGCTTCCGCATGGATCAAGCCGACGAACACCGCGGCGCCGACCTGTCCTACCACCACATCGGCGCCAACCCCGAATCCGAACTCCGCTCGGGCACCCGCTGATATCTTCCCCTCCCCCTTGTGGGGAGGGCCGGGGTGGGGGTCGCGCAGCCCCCTGATTTTGTTGTTCAAAAGGCTTGACCTCTCTCAGGTCAGGCCTTCTTGAAAGGAGCCACCGCTTTCCCTTGAAAGCGGCACAAGTCCGCGATTCCGCACCGCCAGCATTCCGGCTTGCGCGCCTTGCACAGATACCGCCCATGCAGGATCAACCAGTGATGCGCGTGCAAGCCATACTCCGGCGGCACAAGGCGCAGCACATCGGCTTCGACAGCCTCAGGCGTCGTCCCAGCCGAAAACCCGATCCGGTTGGAAACCCTCAGCACATGCGTGTCGACCGCGAGCGTTGGATGTCCAAAAGCCATATTGAGCACCACGTTCGCCGTCTTGCGGCCAACGCCCGCCAAAGCTTCAAGGGCCTCCCGGTCCTCCGGCACCTCACCGCCATGCACCGCGATCAATCGCTCCGACAATGCAATGACGTTCTTGGCCTTGTTGCGAAACAACCCGATCGTCTTGATCGCCTCCCGCACGCGTTCCTCGCCGAGCGCAACCATTTTCGCAGGCGTTTCCGCCACCCCAAACAATCCCCGCGTCGCCTTGTTGACGCCAGCGTCAGTCGCTTGCGCCGACAGCACGACCGCAACCAGCAGCGTAAACGCGTTGACGCTCTCAAGCTCGCCCTTGGGATCCGGCACTAGCGCGCAAAACCGCGCAAACACCTCCGCCGCATCCGCCTTGGAATACGCCGTCGTGCGCACCCTTTTTTTGGTAAGCGCGCCCTTGTCCTTCATGCTTGCACAAGCTCCACGTTTCACCCCAGAATGAACCGGGCGAGCGGTTTTTGTCGTTTGAGTCATCACGCCTCTAAAACTGCGCTGTTCCAAGATGAGTAAAACGTGATGGACGATAAAGAGTACGAAGCGCAAGCCCGCGAAATCGTCGGACTAGGCTTGGCTCGTGAGCTGGGCACTAGTCGTGCCCGTGCCACGCTGTCCGATGAAAGAAGCGGGAATTTCCGCTTCGAGCTCATTGCCTATCGCTCGCTGGATAAAACCGGCTTCATGATCTTGATGAGCGCGGTCATCGTCATCAATCTCATCGTGGGCCTCGTGTTCATGTCCATGGGAGCATGGCCCATTCTAGGGTTCTGCGGGCTCGACGTTGCACTGATCTATTGGGCCTTCAAGATGAACTACCGCTCGGGCCGGGCTGCCGAATCCATCGATCTCACGCCGGACGTCCTGACCCTGACGCGCATCCACCCATCCGGCAGCTGCGAGCGGTTTGAATTCAATCCCTACTGGGTTCGCGTCCGGCTCGCCGGGCGTCCCGACGGGCGCAACGAACTGCTGCTCTATTCCCACGGCGAAGGTTTTAGCTTCGCCCGGTTTCTATCCGACGACGAACGGCGAGACTTCGCGCAAAGCCTCACTGGCGCACTGCTCGCAGTTCGCAATACAAGTTATAAAAATTTGGAGCGTCCCTGAAAAAGAAGTACCCGCGGTTGGGGGGCAACCGCGGGCCGATAAACGTGGCGCACTGAGCGAGGGGACGGGAATGTCGCCACGTTGTTGATTTCATATCCTGAAGGCTAGTTCAATTGCAAACGAAAAAGCGAAACTGTTCTGCGAAATACTGGAGAATGTGTCGGCAAAATGGCAATGATTCCCGCAGAGCGTGAGTCCTCTTAGTTCGTAGAAACCTTTGGACGGTATTTCGCTTGCTCGGGATGCTATTGCCACGACATCTGCGGCGGCGTGAGCTGTAGGATTGTTGTCTTGCGATCCACCGAACTGATCGGCGGTACATAGCCGATATCGGCCTGCGTCCCGGCCCACGAAACGCCCGGATGCCCGCGCCACTTCACATCCAGTTTTTCCAGCGCAAGCCTCCCGTCGACCCAAATCCGCGCGACCCCATCCGCCATTAACGGCGTGTTGAGAACAGCCTCCTGCTCAATCCGCACCCACCGCCCGCGCGGCAAGGTCGCGTTGGAAGGCCACCATGTCTGACGATACGCCTCAACCGGCATTGCAAGCCCGGTATAACGCACCACTAAATTGATACCGCCCTGATCGCTCCACGACAGACCCGCCACAGCGCCGCCCGGAATGCCCTCGCCGGTTTGGCCATTGGCCTGACCAAACAACCCCGGTAGGGTCCCGCCATCACCAAATGCAAAGTCTGCAGGCACAAAAACATTGTAGGAAAGGCAAGCGGACTTGGCTTTCGATAGACCCGGAAGCGACCAGGAGAATCCCGCGCCCGTGTCGTCGGCAACCGGCCCGCCAAGCGAAACACTTAGCACCAGCGGCCTCTCTCCAATGTCGCGTTTGATCGACGTCTTTTCAATGATCCCGCGTTCGCTGATCCCCACACGGGCCTGGAATTCCGCCGCCGACAACGCGCTTCCGTCGGGCTTTTGGAACGACATCTGAGTGGCAACGCCAAGCCGCGCGCTGCATGCGGCGATCTCCCGCGACCGTGTCAGATCCCACGTCAAATATCCCCCGACGACCAGAAACACCAACCCGCCGACAGCGTTGACCTGATTCTTGAAATTCGTTTGCGGAAGCATCTCTTGACCCTCGACTCAACCAAGCAAAAATCTTTTGCCCCACAGGCCGTGCGTCGAGGCGGCCAGGGGGAGGCCCGCGCGAATACGCAAAGCCCCAGCCCGACCATACCCAAATTGAACTAATGAAGATTGAAAGGCAGCGTCATGACCTGGGCCAGATCGAACGCAAACGGAATAGCGATGTTGCGGACCTTCACGTGGCCACGTATGCTGGCCGCACGAGTTTCTAAAAAACACGCAAGAAGTCAGCTCGGGTTCAGATTGCACGGAGCATATTTGAAACGGTGGCAAGATAGTTCAAAAAGTGTTGCAAAACAGCCGCATCTCACGTGCAGATGCGCTGTTGAGCAGGGCAGATGGCAGTCTTTTTCTCGAACGTGGCTTAAAGAGAAGCGGCGTGAAAGATTGAGCTTCAGTAACCAAAGGGAGTTGTTCGCATGTTTCGCAGGCTGGTAATGGCGGGGCTCGCCATGGCTGCTGTTGGGTCGTTCTCGACCGCGCAGGCCCAGAAGTCCGACGGAGATTGGGTCAGAATCGGCACCCACAAAGTCGACGTTTCCAAAGATCGCGACACGATTGATTTGTCGAAATCGAACGGCAAGTACCGTGCGCTTCGCATCAATTCCAAGGATGGCGATATCGTCCTTTCGCGCGTCCAAGTTCTTTATGCTAACGGCGCCGTCCATAACGAAGACCGCAAAATCGTCCTCAACGAGGGCGAGCGCACCCGCCCGATCAACGCTGGCAGCGACGACCGCTTTGTTGATCAGGTCAACCTCAGCGTCGTTCCCAATAAGGGCAGCGCAACGCTTGAAGTTTACGGCCTCCAGACCGGCGAAGGCGCCAAAGCCAAGCGCGCTTCGCTCGACAAGGGCACCAACAAGTCCGGCGACAAGCCTGTCAGCGATGTTGCAACTCAGCCCACCAAGCCCGCGCCGACCGCCGCCGTTCCCGGCACCGTCACCGAATTCGGTGACGTTTTGTTTGGCTCGCAGTACGTTGGTTTCGGCGTTGACCGCGACGTTATTCGCGTCGGCGCGGAAATCGGCAAGTTCGACAAGATCCGCCTCCGCGTTCTCGACAACGACATTCATATCAAGGACTTGAAGGTCGTTTACGCCAACGGCGATGCCGATGATCTGGTCGTCAACGCTGACATCAAGCAGAACAGCCGCACGCAGTGGTTCTCGCTGAAAGGCGATCGCTTCGTCAAAGAAGTGCAGTTGGTCTACCGCTCGAAGCCGAACTTCAAAGGCCAGGCGCGCGTCGAAGTTCTCGGTCAATATTCTGAAGGCTGGCTCGGACCCAACGGCGAAGGCCGTAAGTTCAACCAGGGTTGGGTGTTGCTCGGCGCGCAGACCGCTGGCTTCATCGGCTTCGACAAAGACGTGATTCCTGTCGGCAAGAACGAAGGCGGCTTCAAAAAGGTCCGCGTAACCGTCAAGGATCGCGCCATCACACTGAACGAACTGCGCATTATCTACAGCAGCGGCCAGGAAGATGTCGTCCCCGTGAAGGCCAAGATTGAAGCTGGCAGCACTTACGGACCCATCGACTTGAAGGGCGGAACCCGTTCCATCAAGGAAATCCAGGCTCGTTATCGCTCGCGCTTTATCGACAAGGAAGCACGCGGCAAAGGCATGGCCGTGGTGGAAGTCTGGGGCCAGCACTGATCCCGTCTTTCTCTGACGCCTGACAATCGGAAACGGGGTTGCCCTGCGGCAGCCCCGTCTTTTTGTTGACCTCCCTCAAGCGAAGTGTGGGTTGCCGGTCATGCGACAAGTAATTCTTCTCCCGGCCCTCGCAGCGCCCTCACGAATATGTTAACTGGGCCGGAGTGGGGAATAGAACGAGGGAAAGAATCATCGTGCCATCAGCCTCGACGGCGCTGCGCGCTTCTCAGTCTTGCCAAACGAAAACCGCGCTCCAATCAGCGCGCGACCTTAAAGAACGGGCGAGACGCCTCGCCGTTCATTGCGCCGCCTTCCGGGGCGCAGTTCCCGTGGTTGCCTATTGGCAATTGGGCTCGACCCTCGCACTCTTCGCCGTCGTCATCGGCCTGATGTTTGCGACCGTCGAGCATCACTATTGGGCGACGTTGCTGCTGGCGCTTCCTGCTGGTGGACTCCTGGTCCGCTTGTTCATCATCCAGCACGATTGCGGCCACGGCTCTTTCCTCAAAGGCCGCATCGCCAACAACATCGTCGGCCGCCTCGTCAGCGTCTTGACCGTCACGCCCTATGCCGTTTGGGCCCGCGAACACGCCAAGCATCACGCGACTTCGGGCAACCTCGAAGAGCGCGGCATCGGCGACATCGACACCCTCACGGTCCGCGAATATCAGCTCCTCTCGCCGTGGCGCAAAGTCTGGTACCGCATCTACCGAAACCCGCTGTTCCTCTTTGGCTTTGGCGTGCCATTTTACTTCATGGTCTTGCAGCGTGTGCCGCTCGACCACCCCCTCCCAAAGCGTCAGGCTTGGGCCAGCGTGATGGCGCTGAACGTCGGCATGCTCTTGGTGTATGGGACGCTCGGTTATATTTTCGGCATCTGGAATCTGTTGCTCGTGGCCGTGCCGGTCATCCACATCGCCTCCGCTGCCGGTGGCTGGTTGTTCTACGTCCAGCACCAGTTCGACAGCGCTCACTGGGACTGCCCGCCCGATTGGGATGTCCAGGTCGCGGCAGTTTTTGGCAGCTCATATTACGCCCTGCCGTCGGTGTTGAATTGGTTCACCGGCAATATCGGCCTCCACCACATTCACCACCTCAACAGCATGATTCCAAACTATCGTTTGATGGCCTGCCTGAAAGCCAGCCCGGATCTGCAGACCCTCAACCGCCTGACGCTGTGGCAAAGCTTCAAGTGCGTCAACTACAAGCTCTGGGACGAGGACAGCAAACGTCTCATCGGTTTTGGCGAACTCAACCGGCCTCAGATGGCCTGAAGATACCAAGCCTCCAGGCCTTTGGATCACCCTTGATTGACCAACGAAAATGGCCCCGTATCGGGGCCATTTTTTTATTGCGACGAGGGATGAAACTGCCCCCCCCCGATCCAAAACTTAGCGACCGAGCGCCTTCTTCACTTTCGCGACCACGCCTTCTTTCTTTTTCGTTGTCCCGATATCATCCCCATCATGCAGCGCAGGCGCGGGCTCAAGCGGTGTCTTGCCAAGCTGTGCCAGTCCACGCGTTCCAACATAAAGTGCCCAACCAAGTTCCTGATTAATCCGCTTCGCCGCCGTCGAGATGTTTTCCTTGTCGGCAAGATACTCAACAACGAAGATCGACTTTCCCTTGTCGCTGGCCTTTTTCAGAAACGTGGTCGACTCGGTGACATCGTCGCGCGGGTTGGGCCGGTCTAGGCCCTTGATCCCATAAAGAAGGCTTTCCTTCGCAATGCCATCGATGGCGTCGACGTAGTCCTTTCGATCCAGCAATTCCTCGGCGTTTTGAACCATGATGGCGACATCAGGCTTCTTCGAGCGCGCATAATTGGCAAGCTCAACGACGAACTTCGCCATTCTGCCCCGCGCCTGTTCATCGTCGCCAAAGAAGTAATAGGCGTCGACCCGGTCAAAATAAAACCCGTCAAATCCCGCGGCCAGCACGCGGTCCACGTAAGCTTCAGGCGATCCGTAAATAATTTTCTGCCACTCTGGTTCCCAATATTTGGCCAGATAGTTGGCCTTCCACTCTTTGTTTTCCTTGCCCATCCACGACGGACGCTGCTTGTCCCACGCTGGCTTCCAGTAATAGCGGTAGTTCTCGGTTTCCCCGATGCTGAGATAGGCGATCACGAGCCGCTTGGAGCCATCGGGACGCTGCTGCATCGCCGAGACTTCTTCCTTCGTCAGCGGAATTTCCTTGCGGTCTTCGCCGCGTGCAAAGTCGGTCACCACGAGATCGTAGGGCGAGTCAGCGATAATTTTCCGGGGGCCGGGATCAAGGTTGCGAAGCTGATAGCCCCAGGTCTTGGCCCCCTTGAACGGGTTAGGCCGGTCGGCAGCAGAAGCGGACGCGACGGCCAGAGCAGATGCAACCAGGCCGACAGCGAGTGCAGACGATAACGTACGCAAAAAACTCATAGGCAAATCACTCCACTCCAGTTGACCCATGCCCCGTGAGGTGGCGGCACAGGATTTAAACGCAAATTTGGCCGAATTAACCAGTGCCAGACCAGCAATTCTCAGCCACCCCGCCCCGGTTCAAAACAAACACGATTTGGGCCATGCGCCCCAATCCCCGGCAGCAACCTACTCTCTTGGAGGCCAAAGTAGCAATCGAAAGGTCGTATACCAATTCAGCGGAAATGACGCCCGCCGCAGGAGCCCTGTCTACCAGGAGTTCGCCTTCGTGCAGTTCGCCTTGATGAATTCAGGTGTGCCCGGGTCCGACTTCAAATCGACCGGCGCGGTAGGATCGCCGCCATCTAGCGCGCGAGTTGGAAACCCGCCAATGATTTTAAGCTTCTTGAGTTCGCCCTTCGCCGCATCAATCGACTCTTTCGTTACGAGATATTCAAGTGTGAGAACGGGCTTGTAGTCCCACTGCAGCTTGCGCAGATAGCCCAGCGTCTCGTTAATGTCCTTCTGATCGTTGCGAACGCCGGTGCCTTTATGGCTGAACAGCAGTTCCTCCATCCCCAGACCATCGATAGCACGGCGGAATTGCCGACTTTCGAGCAGCTCCATCCCGTTGTTGGGCAACACCAAAAATCCTGGCTTGACCGAACGCGCTGCCTGTCCGAGTTCGTCGACGAGGGTGATCATATCCTGTGCCGCACCCCGATGTTCGGTGGTAATCTGGGGATAGTCGGCAAACATATCGACGCGATCAAGATAAACGCCGTCGAACCCGGCCGAAATGATCTTGCGCAGATATGAGTCGGTGCCCCGGTAGACAATCTGCTTCCAGCCATCTTCCCAGAACCTGACCGCCCAAGCGCCGGGCCATGCGCAGTTGTTCACATGCAACCAGGACGGCTTCTTGGACGGATCTGTCGTCCAGTCCGCCTTCCAATAAAACCGCTTTTCCTCGGCTTCCCCGACCGAGAGATAAGACAGCACGATCCGCCGCTTACCGTCGGGCCTGACCTTTAGTTTGGCAACCTCCTCGGGCGTTAACGGCACCCGCCCACCGCCCTCGACGGCGCGCTCATAGTCGACCACGACGACATCGGCATCGACCCCGGCAACTTTGTCGATATCGACCTTCTGCAGTTGGTAATGCCAGCTCGTAACCTTCGCGAGCGGCCTTTTATCGGTCCGCGTCGCCTCATACCAGTTGCCCGGCAAATCGCGCCAGGAGATCGCGAACGCGATGATAGATCCAGCGAACACCAGCCACGCCCAGCGTCTGATGGTCTCCCCATCGCCCCCGCCCAGCACATTGAAAAGTCTAACGATCCGCTGCGACATCGGCTGCTGTCCCCATTGCTTTCAATCCCAGATCGCATATTCATTTGACCGCTGCAACGCCAACCGAACATGCATACTGTTGAAGATTGCGCGCCCGATGCGTTGGGTTTGGCAAAGCAGTTTCACACCATGGGCGACTTGCAAATGACTGACCAATCTCCCGCCCCTGTGCCCGCGCCGGTCCAAGAACTTGTCACGGTGCGTGACTGGCTGCGCTACGGCGTCACCCGATTTACCAAAGCCGACCTGGTGTTCGGCCACGGCACCCAATCAGCGCTCGATGAAGCGGCCTTCTTGATCCTGATGTCGCTGCATCTGCCGGTTGATCAACTCGAACCCTGGCTCGACGCCCGGCTCACCTCGCCGGAGAGAGTGGCGATCGCCAACTTGTTCGACAGGCGCATCGAGACCCGCAAACCCGCGTCATACCTCGTTAACGCCGCATACATTCGCGGCCACCGCTTCTACGTTGACGAGCGCGTGATCGTGCCTCGCTCCTACATCGGCGAGTTGTTGGACGAGGGCCTCGCCGCCGTCATCGACGACCCGAGTTCCGTGAGCCGAGTCCTGGACGTATGCACCGGTTCCGGCTGCCTCGCCATTCTCGCCGCCCTGACATTCGCCAACGCCCGTGTCGATGCCGTCGAACTCTCCCCCCAAGCCCTGCAGGTCGCCCTCCGCAACGTCACCGATTACCGCATGCAAGACCGCATCACCCTGATCGAGTCCGACCTCTTCAGTGCGCTCCCCAAAGACGCTCGCTACGACCTCATCATCGCCAATCCGCCCTACGTCGCAGCAGCCGAAGTAGCTTGCTTCGACCCCGAATACCGTGCCGAACCCGTCATGGCCCACTTAGGCGGTGCCGACGGCCTCGACCTGGTCCGCACCATCCTCGCCGATGCACCATCACGCCTGACCCCGCATGGCGTCCTTATCGTCGAAATCGGCACCGGCCGGCCGACCTTGGAATTAGCCTACCCTAATCTTGACTTCTTCTGGATCGACACCGCCAGCTCCGAAGGCGAAGTCTTCGCACTCACTTCCGATGCACTCAACTCTGCCCGCCCAGCACCCAAACCAAAACGTCGCCGATGAAATCCAAACGCGCCCTGATGATCGCACCCTTGGTGCTGCTGACGCTGGCCGCCATCATCGCACTGGCACCGCCGGGTCCAGCCCTCGCCCCGCAGCCCGGTCACACGCTGCTGCATTTGAATTGCCCGCCCGGCAGCCACGGCAAGCCGCGCTTCACCGGTGTCGGCCAAAGCCTCGACCGCGCCCGCAACGACGCCCGCGCCGCCCGCTCCCTCGAAAACCGGCCGGTCCCGGCGCAATAGTGTTCAACTCCGCCCCGCCAGCAAGTTCGCCAGCTCAACCGCGCTTCGTACCCCCATTTTCTCGAAGATTTTCGCCCGGTGCGCTTCGACTGTCCGCAGTGCAATCCCCAGGTCGTCCGCAATCACTTTGTTGAGCTTCCCGGCCTGAATGAGGCCCATAACCTCCTGTTCGCGCACCGACAGCGTGCCAATGCGTTCAGCAAGCGTCTGCCGCGACCGGCCGGACTCGGCTGCCTTCGCATCGTCCAGCATCGCCGCGATGAGCTTGTCGACCAGCAAGTTGCCGTCGAACGGCTTCTCGACGAAATCCCGCGCGCCTTTCTTAAGCGCTTCGACCGCCATCGGCACATCGCCATGCCCGGTGAGAATAATGCACGGCAACGCCGATCCTGCCTCCGCCAGTTGCGCAAACAACTCAAGCCCCGAGATCGCCCCCATGCGCACGTCCGTCAGCACACAACCGCGAAGCTCGGGATGATAAGCATCCAAAAACGCCTCCGCGCTCGCAAAACCAACCGCCTCTACGCCGCGCGACCGCAACAGAAACGACAGCGCATCCCGCAGAGCGGCATCGTCGTCAACGACGTATACTTTGGCATCAGGCGGCAAGCCGGGCGCAGTCATCATCAAATCTCCGCAGCCGGAAGCTGGAACGAAAACCGCGAACCGCCCGCAGCGCCCGGCTCATATTTGATATGCCCCCCATGAAGCTCGACGATCGACCGGCAGATGCTCAGCCCCATTCCCATCCCGGCCGGTTTCGTCGAAACGAACGGCTGAAACAGCGCTTCCGCCACCACCAGCGGCACACCGGTCCCGCTATCGGTCACGCTCAACATCACCGCCTTCGGTGACACGCGTTTGACGTCGACCCGCAACCGCCTCAGATCGTCCGGGATAGGGATCATGGCTTCCAGTCCATTGCGGACCAGATTGACAAGAACCTGTTGAATCAACACCCGGTCGCCTCGCACCAGCGGCAATTCCGAACCCAATTCGACCTCCGCGATCACGCGCGTTTTTTGGATTTCCGGACCCAGCAGATCAAGGGCCTCGGTAACGACCTCCGCAAGTTGCATCGGTTCAAGTTGCGGTTCGCTCTTCTTGACGAATTCATGCACCCGCCGCACAATCAGCCCGGCACGCTCCGCCGAAGCCCCGATCCCCCGCAAGGCAAGTTCGACCTCCTCCCGTGTCAGGTCATCCATCGACAGCCGGTTGGCGAGCCCCGTCTGGTAACTGCAGATAGCGGCCAGCGGCTGATTGAGATCGTGCGCGAGCAGCGACGCCATCTCGCCCATCGTGACGAGCCGCGCCGTATGCTGCATCCGCTCAGCCTGCGCGCGCGCAAACTCTTCCGCCCGCTTTCGGTCGGAAATGTCGAGCACCGACCCCATCCAGCCGCGCTGCACCCCTTGCGCATCGACCAGCGGCGCCTCGTAGATCAGCACATCGAACCGACTGCCATCCCGATGCTGAAACTTCAGCTCAAGCCCTTGCCCGATTGATTGCCCCGCTAGCAAAGCACTATGCGCCCGCCGCGTCAGCTCATACTGCTCGGGCACCCAATACGGCATCGGCGGCGCGCGGCCGACCAGCTCCGCCACCGAATACCCAACCATCTTGCAGAATGCGTGATTGGCGTACAGGAGCTTACCATCGAGATCGCGCGCCCGGATGCCGACCAGCAGCGAATTCTCCATCGCCCTGCGAAACGCATACTCTACGTCGAGTGCGGCCTCCGCGGCCTGCCGCTTACGCAACTGCCGTTCGCGCGCGACTAGACCTGCCGCCGCCGACAATCCCAGCACGACCATCGCGACCACCAGACCGTTCTGCGCCAGCCCCCGCCGCTCACGGTAGCTGGCGAGCGTCAGCGATACCTCGCGCAATGGCTGCCCCATCTCAATCCCATACGACGACGCATTCTCGTCCGGCTGGATTGTCGAACGCGAGGCAAGCACCTTGCCCGCCGTATCCTTCAAAATCACAGCCCGCTTTTCCGCGATCCACCACGGCACTTGATGGCTGAGCACAAGGTCGAGCCCAAACACGGCAATGACCTTTCCCGACCGGCGGTCTCCTCCGATGATAGGTGCGACAAACGCAATCACGGACCGTCCGTCGGCTCGCACGTAAGGCGCCGAAAACTCGCCCGATCCGCTGGCCAATGCAACCGGCGAGATTGCCTTGAGATCCAGCGCAATTTGATATTCCTCGCCCGCCACCGCTTGCGGCACCGCAGCGACGATCGACCCGCTTTCGTCGAGCCAGGCGATATCGATCATGTCCGGCAGAATGAGCGCATACTGGCGTGCCTGCGCGGTGAACGCTTGCGGCGTCATCTGCCCGTCGGCAATATCCTTGACCAGACGCAACACGCGTGTCCGCTCGGAATCGAACTGAAATTGCAGTGCTTGCTCCACCCACAGCACGTCGCGGATCAATTGCTCGCGGTGGTCGGTGCGCTCGTCGCGGTCGAGCAGCAGCAGCAGCGCGCCCAGCAGCAAAAAGATCAGCAGAATGGCAAGTCCCGCACCCAGCGGCGCAAATCGCGCGATCCACGGTTCCTCTGGCCGCTTCGAGCGCAACCCCGTTTCAAACGCCAGCGCACTCTTGGAGATCGTCAACTCACCCGCTCCAAAACCAACAGCCGCCTCCCAGTATCGTGAGGCCTATTCTCCTGCAGTAATTCCATGCCCATCCAGAGTCGATTGCGGCAAACCACAATAGCGCGTGTTCCTTGCATTTGCGATATCAGGGGAACATCGTCACGTCACAATGCTAAACGGAGCCGCGGGCCAACCGTCGCCAGGAAACGAAAACCAGGAGTAGGTAAATTGACGAAAAGAAATCTGATTAAGGGGCTTGCCGCCCTTATGCTCGCGCCCTTGGCCAGCTTCGGCGCCAACGCTGCCGACGGCCCGGTCATTTTGAAATTCAGCCATGTCGTGTCGCCAGACACACCCAAAGGCAAGGGTGCCGCCAAGTTCAAGGAGCTTGCCGAAGCAGCCCTGCCTGGCAAGATCAAGATCGAAGTCTACCCCAACTCGCAGCTCTACAAGGACAAGGAAGAACTCGAAGCCCTCCAGCTCGGTTCGGTCCAGATGCTCGCCCCCTCGCTTTCGAAGTTCGGCCCGCTTGGCGCCAAGGAATTCGAAGTCTTCGACTTCCCCTACATTTTCCCCGACAAGGCTGCCCTCCGTAAGGTGACCGACGGCGAAATCGGCAAGGGTCTGCTCAAGAAGCTGGACAGCAAGGGCATCACTGGCCTCGCGTTCTGGGACAACGGCTTCAAAGTCCTCTCGGCCAACAAGGCGCTGAAATCGCCGGACGATTTGCTCGGCCTCAAGATGCGCATTCAGTCGTCGAAGGTGTCCGAGGCGCAGATGAAGGCGTTGGGTGCAAGCCCGCAGGTTATGGCCTTCTCGGAAGTCTATCAGGCGCTCCAAACGGGCGTCGTTGATGGCACCGAGAACCCTCCATCGAACATGTTTACCCAGAAAATGCACGAAGTGCAGAAGTTCGCGACTGTCACCAACCACGGCTATCTTGGTTACGCGGTCATCGTCAACAAGCCATTCTGGGACGGCCTCGCGCCCGACGTCCGTGCAGCACTCGAAAAGGCCATGGCCGACGCGACCAAGTACGCCAACGACATCGCCCAGACCGAAAACGACGAATCCCTTGCTGCGATGAAGGCGTCCGGCAAGACCGAATTCACGGTCCCAACGCCCGAGCAGAACAAGGTCTGGATGGCCGCAATGCTGCCGGTCCAGAAGGAAATGGCCAGCCGCGTCGGTCAGGAACTGATCGACTCCATCAAAGCTGCGACGAAGTAATGTGAAATTGTCGGCAGGGCGGCGCTTGATATCGCGCCGCCCTGGCTCTGCAACCGTGCAGGTTTCTTGACATTTTTCCAGGATATATCAACATGATACTACCATTTTTGGCAGCGCCCGGTGCCAGCGCATTCGACGCTAACTTCACCTACATCGTCGGGGCGATAGCCATGACGCTGATTATCCTCGGCGCAACCGTCAAGAGCGCACCATGGCTTGACCGGCTCGAAGAAATCATCATCGCATCGCTGATGGCTATGGCCACGCTCCTGATCTTCGTCTCCGTGGCGCAACGCTATTCGATGTCGGGCGCGATCAATCTCTCGACGTGGGGCAAGTCCATCGGCCAGACGTGGCTCTTCGACTTCGGACGAAGCGCTTTCAACGTCATCCGCAGCGTGAATATGACATGGGCTCAAGAGCTCTGCATTTACATGTTCGTATGGATGGCAAAATTCGGCGCAGCCTTCGGCGTCCGGCAGGGCATCCACGTCGGCGTCGACGTGCTGATCAACCAAGTGAAGGGTCCCGCGCGCGTCCCTGTGGTGTTGTTTGGGCTCCTGTGCGGCGCACTGTTCACCTTCATTGTCGGCTCGCTCGGCTTTCGCTTTGTCTGGCACATTGCCCAAACCGAACAGACCTCCGCCGACCTCGAAATCCCGATGTGGCTGGTCTACGTGGCTGTCCCGCTCGGCTCCTATCTGATGAGCTTCCGCTTCCTGCAAGTCGCCTTTGAATACGTTCGCACGGGTGCCCTCCCCGTCCACGATCACGGCCACGTCGATGGCCTGGACGACGAAGTCCAAACCCTGCCTCACGTCATGCCATCGGGAGTGAAGTCATGAGCACCGCAAATCCAACCGCCGCCCACGGCCTCGGCCCCGACGAGCAGGGTTCTGGCAAATCGCTGCTGAGTATCTTGCTGGTCGTCGTCCCGCTTGCCTTGATCGCCGTCTGTCTCGCCTCGAAGTTCGGCATCATCGATTTGCCCAATTACGTGCGCGTATCGCTGATCTTCGTCTTGCTGGTTTCGCTGATGATGGTCGGTATGCCGATCTCCATCGCACTCGGCCTAACCGTGCTCGCCTTCCTGTTTACGCTGACCACCGTTCCGATGGACAGTGTGGCGCTCAAACTGTTCACCGGCATCGAAAAGTTCGAGATCATGGCGATCCCGTTTTTCATCCTGGCCGGTAACTTCCTGACCCATGGCGGCGTCGCAAGACGCATGATCAATTTCGCCACCGCGATGATCGGCCACTGGCATGGCGGTTTAGGCCTTGCTGCCGTCATGGCTTGCGCCCTGTTCGCCGCTGTCTCGGGTTCTTCCCCCGCAACCGTCGTTGCCATCGGGTCGATCATTCTGCCAGCCATGGTCAAGCAGGGCTTTCCCGAGCGTTTCGGGGCAGGCATCGTGACGACATCGGGCGCACTCGGTATCTTGATCCCGCCTTCGATCGTCATGGTGATGTATGCCGTCGCGACCAGCGGCATGATCGTCACCGGCCCTGCGGGCGAAAAGGTCTCCTCGGCCTCGGTTGGCCAGTTGTTCATGGCAGGCGTCATCCCCGGCCTGATGCTGGCGTTCTTCCTTGGCTTCACGACGTGGTACCGCGCCCGCAAGTTCAACTATCCACGTATGCCCAAGGCGACCTTCGCGCAGCGCTGGCATGCGTTACGTGAAAGTTTCTGGGGCCTCTCGCTGATTGTCGTCGTCATTGGCGGAATTTACTCGGGTGCCTTCACCCCGACCGAAGCCGCAGCCATGAGTGCGGTCTACGCCTTCATTGTCGCCGTCTTTGTTTATGGCGACATGAAGCTATCCGACGTCCCCCGCGTGTTGCTCCAGTCGGCATCGCTATCGGCCATGCTGCTCTACATCATCACCAACGCGGTCTTGTTCTCGTTCCTCATGACAAGCGAGCAGATCCCGCAGACCATGGCGGCCTGGATCAGCACGACGGGCATGTCGCAATGGCAATTCCTCATCGTGGTGAACTTGCTGTTGCTCCTGGCCGGTAACTTTATGGAGCCATCGTCCATCGTTTTGATTATGGCGCCTATCTTGTTCCCAATCGCGGTCAAACTCGGCGTCGACCCCGTCCACTTTGGCATCCTGATCGTCGTCAACATGGAGGTTGGCATGTGCCATCCCCCGGTCGGCCTCAATCTCTATGTCGCCTCGGGTATCGCGAAGATGGGCATCACCGAACTGACCATCGCGGTATGGCCCTGGCTGCTGACCATGATGGGCTTCCTGATCCTCGTGACGTACGTCCCCGAACTCTCCCTCTGGCTGCCCAGATGGATGGGCATGCTCTGACGACACGCAGCCTCTCCCCGTCAACGGCGGGGAGAGGACCCAGTTTGCGGCACTTGCCAGCGCGCTTTGCAATTGCTGCCGATGTGGTCTAACAAGGCCGCTTCAACTCAAAGGATCTCTTTTCATGCCGACACTCTCTGACTCGCGCCGCAAGCGCACCCAGGCCAAGCAACGCAAAGCCCTAAACACCCTGAAGCGCACCGAAAAAGCCGCCAAGCGCGACAGTAAAAAAGCAGCGAAGTAATGATCCCCCTCTCCCCGTCCTTAACGGGGAGAGGGTTGGGGTGAGGGGCGGCAACAACAGCGGCAACTTGTATTTCTGGCCACTTCGATCCGCACGCTACTCCGCAGCCTTCGGCAATTCCGGCACTTCACAGCCCGTGGCGCAACAGCGTCCGGGCTGTTTTGATTTCGGGCGCCCGTCCGCCAGAACGCCCCGATCCAACAAACTCTCGACCAGTGCCACCTTCTCCATCACCGGATAATTCCGCCAGATCTCGCGCTTCATCGCTTCCGGGCTCCCCCCGCCATGCAGCGAAATCGTCGAATACCACCCGCCCTGATGGCTGATCGTCAAATCCTCGATAAACCGCGCAACCTCCGCCCGCTGCGCGCCAGGAATATCCGGCCGTCCCGCCAGCACCGCCGAAAGTGACGCTGCCGTTTCTGGGTTATGATCCTCGTCGGGGCCCGGCAACGCCACGATCAATCCGCCCGACACATAGTGCGCAATGCGGTGCATGTCGTAGATCTGCGTCGCTAGCAGCAGCTTGCCGATATTCGAAAACACCGCATCCGGCATCACGTTTCCGGCCGGGTCGCGCATCGCATAAACCGACGCTGCCACCCCGCACGCAAAGAACCCTTCGGTGATCTTGATGAGATCGACCATCTGATCGCGGATGTGCCCATGCCGCTCCGGGTCGAGCCCGTTGGCCTCGATCATCAACGCCCCTGCGCCGATCAGCAGATCGCCAAACCCCGCCCGCGCCCCGATGCACGAATGCCGGTGATGCGTTGCATAAGTCGTCGTCGCAAATCCCGCCTCCTCGGTCTCGCCCGCCATGAATACCCGCGCGTGCGGAACGAACACCTTGTCGAAATGCACAACCCCGACCGACTGCCCATATTTTGCCGAAAACTTTGCAGCCGCCTCTCCGGGCCGTCCCGCCGGTCGCGCCACAATCGTAATCCCCGGCGCATCGCATCGCACCGCGCAGCACACTGCAAAAATTCCATCCTCTGGCGTGTGCGTCCGGCACGGCATCACCAGAAACTCGTGCATGTACGGCGCGCCGGTCACAATGGCCTTTGTCCCGGAAATCACGATCCCGTCCGGCCGCCGCTCCACGATGTGAACATACGAATCCAAATTCGCCTGTGCCCCGGCCCGCTTGGATCGGTCTCCTTTGGCATCCGTCATCGCGATGCCCAACGTCAGGTCGCGGTCTTGCACCTCGTGCATATACGCGACAAACCGCTGATGATAATCGCTTCCCTTCCGCGCATCCGCCAGATGCGTCGCTTGATACAGCCCGTTGAACGCATCCTGGACGAGATAGCGCTGAGCGCACCCCGACACCTTACAAACCAGCCGCACCGCCTCGAGCTTGTACAAAAGATCGGTCGATGTCTCGTTGATATGCAAGAAACGGTTGACGATTTTGCCCGACGTCCCCTGCCGCGCGGTCATCAGCGCTTTGTGTTCATCAGCCAGCGCGAAATCGTATGTGATCCCAACGCCATTGATCCCCGGCGCGAGCAACGGCTCGTCCGCGACGCTCGCCACCTGCCGCCCGTTGACGAACACACGCGGCGTATATGCCCGCAAACTTTCGCGATAGTCGGCGGCGGACATCATCATGGAACGGCTCCTAACATCTATCGGAAGCTATGATACACTGACTCCACCTGACATAAAGCGAAGAGAACGAAGACCGATGACCG
>JANOVN010000299.1:0-5356 GCA_031417455.1 Hyphomicrobiaceae bacterium
ACCCGGCCATCCAGGAGCTACAAATGCTGGCCTTTCAACAAGTTGCTCTGGATAGCCGGGTCACGCCCGGCTATGGAGTAAAAGGGTGAAGCGATCAGTAAATATGCTCGATGGTATAAGGCGCAATACGCCAAGAGGCTATTGCACCCTATGCGTTTGACACCTTCGAATGGCCCGAAAAAGAAGGGGGTTTGGGGGAAAACTTTCCCCCAAACAGGTGTGGGCGGTAGCCCACCCAAGTAGCATTCGGCGCCCAGCCCTACTCCGCCGCCGCCAGCACCTTGGCCTTCTCGACCTTACAGGCGCAGTACTTGAACTCGGGAATTTTTCCTATCGGATCGAGCTGCGGATTGGTCAGCACGTTGGCGGGCGCTTCGGCAAACGCGAACGGAATGAACACCATCCCCGCCGGCACGTCGCGATCCGAACGCACCTTGAGCGATACCGCCCCGCGCCGCGTCGTCACCGTCACAAACTCACCCGGCGAAATCCCTGCCCGCTCCATATCGCGCGGATTGAGCCCCACGATGGCTTCCGGTTCCAGCGCGTCCAGCTGCGACGCACGCCGCGTCATCGAGCCCGTATGCCAATGCTCTAACAACCGCCCGGTTGTCAGCACCATCGGATACTCGGTGTCGGGCAGCTCGTCTGGCGGCACCAAGTCCGCAGGCACGATCTTCGCGCGCCCCGAGGCCGTCGGGAACGAATTGACGAAGATGATCTCGTTGCCCGGCTGATCGGTCGAGTCGGCGGGATACGTCACGCTCTCCTCGCGCTCGACGCGCTCCCATGTGAAGTGGTCGAGCGACGGCATCACCGACGCCATCTCGTTGAAGACTTCCGACACATGCGTATATTTCCAGTCCAACCCGATCCGCTGCGCAAGTTCTTGAATGAGCAGCCAATCCTGACGCGCCTCGCCCGGCGGGTTCACGACTGGGCGCCCGATCTGCACCTGACGGTTGGTGTTTGAAAACGTCCCGAGCTTTTCGGCATGCGCCGACGAAGGCAACACCACATCCGCGTGCCAAGCCGTCTCGGTCAGGAAAATATCCTGCACGACGAGGTGTTCGAGATGGGCCAGCGCCGCGCGCGCGTGCGTCACGTCCGGGTCCGACATTGCTGGGTTCTCACCCATGATATAGCAAGCTTTGATCTCGTTGTTGTGGATCGCGTGCATGATCTCGACCACTGTCAAGCCAGGCGTGGCAGGCAGCTTTGTGCCCCACAGCGCTTCAAACTCGCCACGCACCACAGGGTCCGCGACCGAGCGATAGTCCGGGAACACCATCGGAATGAGCCCTGCATCCGACGCGCCCTGCACGTTGTTCTGACCGCGCAATGGATGCAGCCCGGTCCCGGGCCGTCCGATCTGGCCGGTCACCAATGCAAGCGCAATCAGACAGCGTGAGTTGTCGGTACCGTGAACATGCTGCGAAACGCCCATGCCCCAGAAAATGATCGACCGCTCCGAACGTGCGTAAATGCGAGCGACTTCGCGGATTATGTCCGCCTTGATCCCGCAAACCGCTTCCATCTTCTCCGGCGAGAAGCCGCGCACCTTGGTCTTCAGCGCTTCGTACCCTTCGGTATGCGCCTGAATGTACTGAACGTCCGCAAGCCCTTCCTCGACGATCACATGCAGCATAGCGTTCAGCAGCGCTACGTCGCGGCCCGCCTTGAAATTCAACACATGGCTCGCATAGCGCGCGAGACCCTGGTTCTGACCGCGCGGATCCATCACGATCATCTTCGCGCCGCGCTTGGCCGCCGCTTTGAGATAGGTCGCTGCCACCGGATGATTTTCCGCCGGACGCGCGCCGATTACGATGATGCAGTCGCTGTCCTTGGCCGCCGTGAACGGCGCCGACACCGCCCCCGAGTTCAACCCTTCCATGAGGGCTGCCACTGACGACGCGTGGCACAACCGCGTGCAATGGTCCACGTTGTTGGTGTGGAACCCCTGACGGATCAACTTCTGGAACAGATAGGCTTCCTCGTTCGACCCCTTCGCCGATCCAAAGCCCGCCAGTGCATCCCCGCCATCGCGATCCGTAATCTTCTTCAAGCCCGCTGCGGCAAAGCTCAACGCCTCTTCCCACGTTGCTTCGCGGAACACCTTGGAAACATCTTCGCGGCCAAGCTGCATCGACCCGCTCTTGGCAACGCCCTCGCGCCGGATCAACGGCTTGGTCAGCCGATCTTCATGATGGATATAGTCAAACCCGAACCGGCCCTTGACGCACAGCCGGTTATTATTGGCGGGTCCATCTCGGCCATCGACATACAAAACCTTGTCGTTGGCGACATGCACGGTGGTCTGGCACCCCACGCCGCAATACGGGCAGACCGTATCGATCGACGCCGTCTCGAACGCAACCCGCTTCTGCGTCGCCTTATCGAGCAGCGCCGATTCCATCAGCGCACCCGTCGGGCAGGCCTGCACGCACTCCCCGCACGCCACGCACGTCGAGTTGCCCATATCGACATCGAAATCGAACACGACCTTGGAATGGTGGCCACGCATCGCCATGCCGATCACGTCGTTCGACTGCACTTCACGGCACGCTCGCACGCACAGTCCGCAATTGATGCACGCATCCAGATTGACCGAAATCGACGTGTGCGAAATATCCATCTCGGGCTTCTCAGCGCGAGGATACCGGCTCGTCGTCGCAACGCCCATCGCGTCGACCCAATTCCAGAACTTGGACTTGGGATCGTGGCAATCTTCCTTCGGCGGCTGATCGGCGACGAGCAGTTCAAACACCATTTCGCGGGACTTCTTCGCCCGCTCGCTGGCCGTCTTGACCTTCATGCCGGGTGCAGCCTTGCGCTGGCACGAGGCCGCCAGCACGCGCTCGCCCTCAACCTCGACCATGCACGCACGGCAATTGCCGTCGGGCCGGTAGCCGGGAGCAGGATTGTGACAAAGATGCGGGATCGTCGTCCCCATCCGCTGCGCCACCTGCCAGATGGTTTCATCGGCGGCCGCCTCGACCATTTTGCCGTCGAGTTCAAACGTGATCTTGTCAGTCATGTTGGCAAAACCTTTTTAGCGCCCGCAGTCATCGAGACTCGGGCGGTTTCAAAGTCTGATTGATGGTCGGCAGTCTTCAGCCGTGCAGCAGCGATCCGGCGATCCGGCCCAAGGC
Source organism: Hyphomicrobiaceae bacterium (assembly GCA_031417455.1). Lineage (GTDB taxonomy): Bacteria > Pseudomonadota > Alphaproteobacteria > Rhizobiales > Hyphomicrobiaceae > JANXVY01. Next base: position 3,156 of record JANOVN010000299.1, read on the forward strand.
CTCTCGGATCGACGGAACACGTTCCGCACTCGCCCCGGCGACGGCTCGCAGCATCTGGATCACGTCTTCTTTTTCCTGGGCGCTGCAACTGTGCTCGATCGGCCCACGCATTTGATGCAGCCGCGAATTGAGACTGCCCTCGCACTGCCGCGCGGCGACCTTCCCGTTGGCCAGACAAATATCGGCCTGCTCTGGCGACAGATCGACCATCGAGACGAGCAGCGACTTCAACTGCTCCATCTTCTCGCGCGTCACGTATCCGCCTTCCGCCGCCACCGCATACATCATGCCCGCGACCGCCACCCGTGGGTCGTTGTTCGGTGGCGCGCCCCATCCGCTGATGGCGCGAGGTAACTTGCGGGCGCGCATCCAAACTTGATGCGCCAGCACTGCCAAAGTCAGAGCGACCAGAAACGGAAATATCATGAACATCAAACAATCCCCCAGCCGCTGTTGTAGACGACGGGCACGGATTATGTCTACAACTGGCTGCCGATTGGGTGATCACACCAGATCCTCCGGAAAAAACTTTATGACGCTCGTCAGCGGGTTCGATGCCGCCTGACCTAAGCCGCAGATCGACGCGTCCCGCATCACTTGGCCGAGATCGTTGAGCAAATCCTTGTCCCAGACCGGCTGGCTCATGAGCTTCACGGCCTTCTCCGTCCCGTTGCGGCACGGCGTGCATTGTCCGCAGCTCTCGTCCTCGAAGAACCGCATCAGATTGAGCGCCACGTCCTTCATGTTGTCCTTGTCCGACAAGATCACAACCGCATGCGATCCGATGAAACACCCATGCTGTTCGAGCTGGCCGAAATCCAACGGAATATCCGCCATGTTCGCAGGTAAAATGCCCCCTGATGCTCCGCCCGGCAGATAGCCCTTGAAGCTGTGCCCCTTGGCCATGCCGCCGCACAACGCGATCAATTCGGTAGCCGTCGTGCCCGCCGCCGTCAAAACCACACCCGGCTTGGCGACACGCCCCGACACCGAATACGACCGCAATCCTTTTCCGCCATTCTTGCCCTGACCGGCAAACCACGCCGCGCCCTTTTCGAGAATATCAGGAATCCAATACAGCGTTTCGACGTTGTTCACGAGCGTCGGCTGCCCAAAAATCCCGACCTGCGCCACATACGGCGGACGATGACGCGGCAACCCGCGCTTACCCTCGATGCTCTCGATCATCGCGCTTTCTTCGCCGCAGATGTAGGCTCCCGCGCCGCGCCGCACATGAACCTTCGTGTGCTTCGTAAGCCCTGCCTCTTCAAGCTTGGGAAGCTCATAAGAGAGTATTTCCAGCACCGCTGGATACTCGTCGCGCATGTAGATGTAGACGTCGGTCGCCTCCACCGCCCATGCCGCGATCAGCATCCCTTCAAGAAACGCATGCGGGCGCGTTTCGAGATAATGCCGGTCCTTAAACGTGCCCGGCTCGCCCTCATCGCCGTTGACCGCCATCAGCCGCGGCCCCTTGGCCTGACGCACGAGGCCCCACTTGCGACCCGTCGGAAACCCTGCCCCGCCAAGCCCGCGCAACCCGCCATCCGACAGCGTCGCGATCACATCGTCGACACTGCGCGCGCCGTTGAGGCATTCGCGCAACATCTTGTATCCACCCGCCGCCTTGTAGGCATACATCTTCTGATATTCGGGAATATGCGCGTCGGTCTCATGCGTCTCGACAATCGCCTTTACCTTGGCAACGCTCGCGTGATCGACGTGATGATGCGAAACTTCAACCGCAGGTGCCGTATGGCACGAGCCGATGCACGGCGCTCGCACCACCCGCACGTCGGCCATCTTCTCTTTCTGCAACGCGACCAGCAGCGCTTCCGACCCCGCCATCATGCATGACAAGCTGTCGCAAACCCGGATCGTAATCTTCGGCGGCTTGGCCTCGCCATCGCCCACCACATCAAAGTGGGCATAAAACGTCGCCACTTCATAAACTTCCGCCATCGGAATGCGCATCAACTCAGCCAGCGCATGCAGATGCCCGGCCGGTAGACAGCGTTCGGCGTCTTGGATGAGATGGAGGTACTCAATCAACAGCGCCCGCTCATACGGCCCCTCGCCGATCAGCTTCGTGACAGCAGCAACCTCAGCCTCGGCCAGTACCCGCCCCTTGGGATGCAGCAGCGCATTCCGGCGGCCCTTCCCCGGATGGATGGCGCGTTCGCCGCCATTTTTTCCCGGCT
>JANOVN010000300.1:0-1810 GCA_031417455.1 Hyphomicrobiaceae bacterium
CTCGCGGCGCTCGGTGACCACACCGTAGTAATCGACATGGAAATGATAACGCGTGCCATTTCTACAGGCGTTGGCCATGTAATCGGGCGGTGTTGAATCTAGGAATTCTATTTGGCGGTAGCCGTGTTCTTGAAGTTTGTGGACTACGTCTTGGGGGGTATGAGCGCTGGCACTTGATGCCAACGACAGTATTGCTGCAGCGGCAGCTATCGTTACGCGGAATGCATTCAACATGGCGGATTTCCTGACCTAAGTTTCGCCCCTCATAGGGTCAGTATCCTCTTGCGAACCTGAATGCATGCCGAGCGACGCATTTAATTGGCGTTCATCAATCAGGCGGAGGTGCCAAACTTCTTCTCGATATAGTCTTCGACAAGGGTTTTGAAGTCGGCGGCGATGGTGGGGCCGCGCAGAGTCAGGGCTTTTTTGCCGTCGATGAAGACGGGGGCGGCGGGGGATTCGCCGGTGCCGGGGAGCGAGATGCCGATGTTGGCGTGTTTGCTTTCGCCGGGGCCGTTGACGATGCAGCCCATGACCGCGAACGTCAGGGTTTCAACGCCAGGGTAGCGGGTTTTCCATTCGGGCATCCGGTCGGCGATCATGGTTTCAACGTCGCGGGCGAGCTGCTGGAAAACGGTCGAGGTGGTTCTTCCACACCCTGGGCAAGCGGCGACAACGGGGACGAACGAGCGCAGGCCGACGGTCTGGAGGATTTCCTGAGCGACTTTGACTTCGGTGGTTCGGTCGCCGCCGGGTTCAGGCGTCAGCGAGACGCGGATGGTGTCGCCGATGCCTGCTTGCAGGAGGATGCCCATGCCGACCGAGGATGCGACGATGCCTTTCGAGCCCATGCCGGCTTCGGTGAGGCCTAAGTGGAGGGCGTAGTTGCAGCGCTTTGCGAGCAGCGTGTAGCTGCTGACGAGGTCTTGGACGGCGGAGACTTTGGCGGAGATGATGATCTTGTCTGCGCCCATGCCGAGTTCTTGCGCGCGCGCCGCTGAGCCCAGGCCGGACTGGACCATGGCTTCGTGCATGACAGCGCGGGCGGACAGGGGTGCTGGCAGTTTGGCGTTTTCGTCCATCAGGTGGGTCAGCAGTTCCTGGTCGAGCGAACCCCAGTTGACGCCGATGCGGACGGGTTTGTCGTGGCGGAGTGCGAGGTCGATGATTTGCGAAAACTGGGTGTCGCGCTTGGCTTTGAAGCCGACGTTGCCAGGGTTGATGCGGTATTTGTCGAGGGCTTGGGCGCAGGCGGGGTTTTCAGCCAGCAGGGTGTGGCCGATGTAGTGGAAATCGCCGATCAGGGGCACGGTGACGCCGCGTCGACGGAGCTGGTCGCGGATGTGGGGCACGGCTTTGGCTGCTTCGTCGCGGTCGACCGTGATGCGGACGAGTTCGGAGCCAGCGCGGGCGAGGGCTGCGACTTGCTCGACGGTGGCTTTGATGTCGGCGGTGTCGGTGTTGGTCATGGACTGGACCACGCACGGTGCGCCGCCGCCGACTTTGATTTGGCCGACTATGACGGGGACGGACTGGCGGCGCGGGGTCATCGTGGTGTCGGTGGTCATGTGTGCCTTCGGTTGCGATGGGCGGAGAGATTTCGCTTGCGCGAACGGGGTTACCACCCCTGGCCCGGTTCGGGGAGTCGCCGAACCCCCTTCTTTTTACGACAAAGTGAAGGGGTTGCTAGGCTGCTTGTATAACTCCTGGGTCCCGTGTCTGCACTGCATCGTAAGGACGCTAGCTGAGCGCACGGGATGACAAAGAGGCGCACGGAATGACAAGTCTTGGCACTATTTGTGATCCCGGC
>JANOVN010000301.1:0-2270 GCA_031417455.1 Hyphomicrobiaceae bacterium
CCCTCTTTGACGCTGCCGTCGCAAGCAAACTCCCAATCTTCGCCGCAGACCCGCCCCGCGACGCAATCCGCGCCGCCGCCAAATCCGGTCCCTCCGCGCTTCCCGCCGAAGAACGCACCCGGCTCGGCCTCGACACGCTGCTCCCCGACGCCCAGAACGCTGCCTCGCTCGCCGAGATCGACGCCTCCCACTGCGGCGCGATCCCTAGATCCGCCCATCCCAACATGGCTTTCGCTCAACGCTATCGCGACGCCCACATGGCCGACGTCCTCATTAACGCCGCCGCCAAAGGCGGCAGCGCGATCCTGATCGCTGGCAACGGCCACGTCCGCGCCGACCGCGGCGTCCCCTGGTACTTGCACCAGCGTGCCCCTGACAAAAAAGTCATCTCGGTCCTGCTCATTGAAGTCGAAGACGGCAAAAACGACCCCGCCGACTACGTCGAACGCGACGACACGGGCAAACCAACCTCGGACTACATCGTCTTCACCCCTCGCGCCCCAAGAGACAAAGACCCCTGCGAAGACATGCGATCCAAAGTCCAAAAAAACTGAGGGTTCGGGAGCTGTGCTCCCGATGGGGTGTGGGGCGAGCCCCACCGCTCGCAGCGCGAGCGATTGTCGCCCGCTCAACATGACCCAAAATTAAGGCTCCACCTTCGCAGCTTTTGCGTATAAGCCCGCAGTGTACGACTTTAGGAGACTTACCCGATGCGCCGCGCCACGACCCAAATCGCCCTTAGCCTTGGCCTTCTCGCCGCAACTCCGGCCATAGCCGCCGATTGCACCAGCGAAGTTCAGTCAGCCTTTGAAAAACAGCGCACGCAACCTGGTTACCGGGTCAGTTCCAAATCCCCCTCGGTTCGCGGCGAAGTCGCCACCCAAACCGATTTCCAGCAGCCCGACCGCATGTACAACAAGGTGGAGGTCCCCGGCGAACCCGGCGCGCTCGAAACCATCGCAATCGGCCGTTGGGCCTGGGCCAGCCACGGCGGCGGCTTTCAGGAACTCCAGCCCCAGTTCGCCCAGGCCATCACGTTTGACGTGACCGCGACGCTCGCCACCCCCGTCAAAACCTCGGAACCCTTTACCTGCCTTGGCAAAGTCAAACGCGACGGCAAAGAGTATGTCGGCTACCAGAGCGAACCCAAAGCCTCGCCAGGAAAGCCCGTGAGCCCGGAAAACCCGCTGATCGCCCGCACCGTCTACGTCGATTCAGCGACCGGCCTGCCCGCACTGAATATCGTATCTGAATTAAAACCCGACGCGCCCGCCCTCGTCAGCGCCGCCTACAGCTACACAGCCGGCCTCAAGATCGAAGCCCCCGACGCCATCCCCGCCGGTCGCACAAGATAAACTGGCGGCCCTGGATCGCGGTGCGATCCTCCCCACTTTCGTCATGGCTGCGTAGGCGGCCACCCACGACAAACATCAACAAGCTGACCGGTAATCGCCATGCGCCCAGCCCTCCACTTGACGACACTCTTCGCTGCTTCCATGTTTCTCGCCCTTCCAGCCTTCGCCGATTGCAAGGAGGAGGTGCTCGCAGCCCTCGACAAACAGCGCAAAGCCGCAGGTTTCCGCATGGAAACCACCATGGTCAGCGAGCAGGGCCCCGTTAAAATGACGGTCGAATACATGCCGCCCGACCGAATGCGCCAGGTCGTGACCGTCGTCGTAAACCCAGCCCCGGTCGAGTCGATCCTCATCGGCGGCAAGGCCTGGATCAAGGACGGCGACGCCTGGAAGGAACTCGCCCCAGACATCACCACCGAAATGGTCAATCAGCTCGACGAAACCCTGGGTGAAGATCGCGGCACCATCGGCACCGTCGCTTGCCTCGGCTCCACGGCTATCGACAATCTGGAACTGATGGCCTACCGCGTCGAAAACGACGCCCAGGTCGGCCCCGTGGATCGCAGCGCCGACGCCAAGGAAAAGACCGCCGCAGCCCTTGCCGACGAAGCCCGTCCCCTGCGGATGTTCTACATCGACCCCAAAACCGGCCTGCCCATGCGCTCCGTCTTTGCCCGCGCCAACAAACTCGACAAACCCATCTTCAAAGCCACCTACACCTACCCCTCCGACCTCAAAATCGAACCCCCGAAGTAGTTCGTTCGTCCCAGGGACCACAATCACTAGGCCAGCCACTAGCTCCGTCAATCGAACCGTGACCCCCAGGCGCAATAGCGCTGCGTATTGCGCCGTCATTGTAGCGCCCCTATGGCGGCCCCGACCTGCTCGCAGACCTGTTGAAGCCCGCCGATAGCC
>JANOVN010000302.1:0-7801 GCA_031417455.1 Hyphomicrobiaceae bacterium
GTTGCCCCGCCGCATGGCGATCTTTCAGATCGACGCGGCCACGCGCAAGTAAAAAGGGCAGCAAGCCCTGATCCGTGTTTTGCAAAGCGGCAATGAAAGCCTGCCAGACCATCTGAATCCGGCAGTCGCAAATTAAATTGCAACCTTCAAAGCCCCGGCCAGCTGATGGGTTGCGGGACTCCTCGCAAAACCCCTATTTCGCAGTAAAAGCAGCTCTAGAACCACCCCTCATGAAATAAGGTGATCCCAAAATCTCACACCCCAAACCTGCGGGGATAACTTTCCCTCTACCACGTGAGGCCCTTACCTTGTCGGCACCGGATGCTCGCCGCGATAATCGTAAAATCCGCGCTGCGTCTTGCGGCCAAGCCACCCGGCCTCGACGTACTTCACCAGCAACGGACACGGACGGTATTTGCTGTCGGAAAGCCCCTCATACAGCACCTGCATCACCGACAGACACGTATCCAAACCAATGAAATCGGCGAGCTCCAGTGGCCCCATCGGATGATGCGCACCAAGCTTCATCGCCTTGTCGATGCCATCGACCGTACCGACGCCTTCATACAGCGTGTAAACCGCCTCGTTGATCATCGGCAGCAGAATACGATTGACGATAAAGGCCGGGAAATCTTCGCTGACCGCAATGGTCTTGCCAAGGCTCTCGACAAACTTGCGCGACGCCTGAAAAGTCTCGTCCTCGGTCGCGATCCCCCGGATCAGCTCAACCAGCTCCATCACCGGAACCGGGTTCATGAAATGCATCCCGATGAATCGCTCGGGCCGGTCGGTAATCGACGCTAGCCGCGTAATCGAAATCGACGAAGTATTGGTCGCCAGCATCGCTTCCGGCTTAAGCTTGGGGCAAAGCTCTTGGAAAATCTTCCGCTTGATGGCTTCGTCTTCGGTCGCTGCCTCGATCACCATATCGCACTGAGCGAACGCCTGAAAATCCGGTGCAAACGTAATCCGCTTGAGCGCTGCCTTTGCATTCGCCTCCGTCAGCAATCCTCGACCGATCTGCCGCCCCATATTGCGTTCGGTCAACGCAAAGCTCTTGTCGAACGCTTCCTTTTTGAGATCGTTGACTGCGACCTTGTATCCAGCCAGCGCAACGACATGGGCGATGCCGGTTCCCATCTGCCCGGCCCCGATGATCCCGACCGACCCGATCGCAACAGGTTCTGCTTCAGTTTTCTTGGCGCCAGCTTTGGCACGACTGCCAGGGGTCACAGCAACGTCCATTGTTAATATGCCTAATAATCGGGTCGGCGAATGCAGATCGCATCTAGTATGGAGCGGACTGACTTGGAAATCCGCTCCTCCATTAGTATCAGCCGCGTTTCAGTTCAGCGTCCAGTTCCGGCAACGCGGTAAACAAATCGGCGACAAGTCCATAGTCGGCGACCTGAAAAATCGGCGCATCGCCGTCCTTATTGATCGCCACGATAACCTTGCTGTCCTTCATCCCGGCCAGGTGCTGGATCGCCCCCGAGATACCGACCGCGATATAGAGGTCCGGTGCCACGATCTTACCGGTCTGTCCGACCTGCCAATCGTTGGGCACGAAGCCTGCGTCGACCGCCGCGCGCGACGCACCCATCGCAGCACCCAGCTTGTCGGCAATCGGCTCGATGTACTTGGTGAAGTTCTCGCCGTTTCCCATGCCACGACCGCCGGAGATGATGATCTTGGCTGCCGTCAACTCTGGCCGGTCCGACTTCGTCAGCTGCGCGCTCTCGAACGCCGAAACCCCAACGACCGCCAACCCGGCAACCGCTTCAATTGCAGCCGTTCCACCTTCGGGTGCCACAGCAAATGCCGCCGTCCGCACCGTGATGACCTTCTTTGCGTCAGTAACTTGAACCGTCTGAATAGCGTTACCTGCATAAATCGGCCGGTCGAACGTGTCGGGCGAGCGCACCGCGATGATGTCGGAAACCTGCATTACGTCGAGCAGGGCTGCCACGCGCGGCATCACGTTTTTGCCACCCGTCGTCCCAGCCGCCACGACCGCCGCGTAGTTGCCCATCAACGACACGATCAGCGGCGCAATTTCCTCAGCGAGCCCGTGCCCGTACTGCGGCGCGTCGGCCACCAGCACCTTGGCGACGCCAGCAAGCTTGGACGCCGCCAAAGCAGCCCCCTGACAGTCATGCCCAGCAACCAGAATATGCACATCTCCGCCCAGCGCCTTGGCAGCCGTCAAGGCCTTCGCGGTCGAACTTCCAAGCGCTGCGTTCGTATGATCGGCAAACAAAAGAACGGCCATTAGAGAACCCCCGCGTCGGTCTTGAGTTTAGCGACCAGTTCGGCAACGCTTGCAACCTTGATCCCAGCCTTGCGCGTCGCGGGTTCGGCGGTCGCCAGCACTTTGAGTCGCGGCGTGATATCGACCCCGAAATCGGCAGCCGTCTTGACGTCCATCGGCTTCTTCTTGGCCTTCATGATATTGGGCAAAGCAGGATAACGCGGCTCGTTCAACCGCAGATCAGTCGTTATGATCGCCGGTGTCTTGAGCTTCACCGTTTCCAATCCGCCATCGACTTCGCGGGTCACATGCACGCTCGCGCCATCCAGCTCGACCTTGGATGCAAACGTCCCCTGCGGCCAGCCCAGGAGCGCGGCCAGCATCTGACCAGTTTGATTGCAATCATCGTCAATCGCCTGCTTGCCCATGATCACCAGACCCGGCTGCTCGGCTTCGACAATACCCTTCAGAATTTTTGCCACCGCCAACGGCTCGACCACATCGCTGTCGCCGGTCTTCACGAGAATGCCACGATCAGCGCCGAACGAGAGTGCCTTGCGGATTGTATCTTCCGATTTCGCAGGCCCGATCGAAACAACGACGACCTCGGTCGCGATGCCCTTTTCCTTGAGCCGCACCGCTTCCTCGACGGCAATCTCGTCGAATGGGTTCATCGACATCGCGACATTCGCCAGCTCAATCCCGGAACCGTCTGATTTTACGCGTATTTTGACGTTATAATCCACGACGCGCTTCACCGGCACGATGATCTTCATAAGCGCAAGCTCCGACGACGGTTGAGAGACAAGATTGAGGAACGGCAAGCATCATGAAGCCCCGGACGGCCAGCGTCCGAAGCCACGGCTTTCGCAATTGCGAAAAACCAAAGTAAAAGCCTATCAAAACTTAGTCAATCGCTGGACGACTTCCCAAATCGTCACACGCTTGTTGTAAACGTCAAAGCGCCGACGAGGCGCCTGCGCGAGCGGCAGACTTAATAAGAACTCGTCACCCCCTGATCGAACAACACGACCCCCGGCCGCCTCAACAATACGACCAGCACCGCGCCCGCCACGATCCCGCCGATGTGCGCCCACCAAGCGACCGGTCCCGTTTGCGGCAGCGCCACCATCGCGATCTGCATCCCGATCCACGCCCCAAGTAGCCAGATCGCCGGGATCCGCATCGGAATGAGCTTGAACGCCAGCACCCACACCCGCACGCGCGGATGCAAAACAAGATACGCCGAAATAACCCCCGCCACCGCCGCACTCGCCCCGATCAGCGGCGCATCCGACCCCGCTTGCAAAACCACATGCGTCAGCCCGCCGATCACCCCGGACGCGAGATACAGAAATAAAAACCGCACATGCCCGCAGGCATCTTCCACGTTGTCACCAAACACCCACAAAAACAGCATGTTACCGGCGATGTGGAGCGGATCGCCATGAAAGAACATATACGTCAACAGCGTGTAAAATTCCGGGATCGGCAGCGCCTCGCCCGAAAAACCCGCATGTCCGCCGAAGATCGAAACCGACAGTAATTCGACCGGCACAATGGCAAAACTCGCGATCACCGGCGCTTCGATCGCACTGATCTGAAATACGAAACAGGCCAGGTTCAGCGCGATCAAGAACAGCGTAACATATTGAAACTTTATGTGTTTCAGGCCGTTCCCGTCATAAATCGGTACAAACACGCGTCTACACCCTTCTGCCCCCCCGCAATCCACGCCCTAGCACTCGCGTTGTGCGCCAGACACCCATCCCCCCATTTTCGTCATGGCCGCGAAGGCGGCCACCCACGACAGCCCTCAACGGGGGACTATCATTGACAGCCAGATCGCTACCTATTCTTCCCCGGCACCCACAACACGTCCCCCTTACCCTTGTCGTTCACATACCGGCTGGCCACGAACAAAAAATCCGACAACCGGTTGATATACTTCAACGCCGCCGCGCTCACCGGCTCGTCCGGAACCGCCGCCAGCTCGACCATTTTCCGCTCCGCCCGCCGGCTCACCGTCCGCGACACATGCAGCGCAACAGCCGCAGGCGTCCCGCCCGGCAGCACGAACGACCGCAACGGCGTCAACTCCGCGTTCATCTTGTCGATCTCTGCCTCAAGCCGCAAAACTTGCGCCTCCGTCATCCGCAGCGGCTCATACTCAAGCTTCTCGCCCCGGTCCGGCACGCACAAATCCGCCCCCAGGTCGAACAGATCGTTCTGTATCCGCACCAGCATCGTATCGACTTCGGGATTGGCCCCGCCCAGGTGCACGCGCACCATCCCAATCGTCGCGTTCGTCTCATCGACCGTGCCATAAGCTGCAATGCGCGGCGAAGTTTTGGCAACCCGCTCGCCATTTCCCAGCGCCGTCGTCCCGGCATCACCGGTCTTCGTGTAGATGCGATTGAGCACAACCATATCAAGCAAACCCCTTGGTCAGATAAGCAAACAACATGATGATCAAAATCGCGATGAATTGAAGGCCGATCCGCCAGCGCATGAATTTCTGAGACAGATTGGGCGTGCCCCCGCGCAACAGCGTCTGCAGGCCCATGACCAGCACGACCGCCACCGCCAGCGTCGCCAAAATCGACAAATAGTAAAATACCGTGCTCATGTGAGTGCGTGTCCAAGTTTGGCAAAATCCGGCCGCCATTGGCAACCGGTGACCGTTTCGCTACTGAAGTAGGCATAAACGCTGCTGCCACAAGTCGCAAACCCGGCCTCACCCCCAAACCTTAAATTATGGAAACCCCATACCGCTGGAACCATAAATGCCGTATTTTTCCCTCAATGAATCGAAACGGGGGGTTAGCACTTGGTGTGCGACACTGCTCTCTTCAGTCAATTCGCCGGAACGCATGCTTTGCAGGGACCACAGACGCGACGGATGTTTTATACGGTGTCGCGCCAGAAACGAGGTGCCCGCATACTTCCGCTTGCCTTGTTTGTCTGTGCACTTCCATCCTTCGTGGACGCCGCCGACAACACGCCCACGCCGGAAGAAGTCCGCGCCAAGCTCGAAATGCGCCGACAAGAACTCGACGCCGCCAAGGAGCGCGCCAAGTTCATCCAAGGCGATCTCGCCGAAATCAAACTAGAGCGCGAGAAGCTCAACGCCAAGCTCCAAGACGCCGCCGCTCAAATTCAAAAGACCGAAGGTCGTCTGACCGCCAGCGAAACCAAGCTCACCGAACAGGAGGGTCTGGAAAAAGCGCTCCGCTCCGACTTGGAGCAAAACTCCGGCCGCATCGCCAAACTGATGGCAGCCCTCCAGCGCATGGGCCGCAATCCCCCACCCGTTCTGTATACTCAGCGCGTCGATGCCCTCAAAATGGTCCGCAGCGCAATGCTGCTGGCGTCTGCCTTCCCAGAGTTGCGCAAGGACGCACTTGCTCTCTCTACCAAGCTCACCCATCTTATCGAGGTGACGACCGCCATCCGCAACGAGCGCGACGCGCTGAAAACCGACACCGCAAACCTCGCCGACGCCCGCACTCGTATGCAGGGCCTGCTCGAAAACAAAAAACAGACCCTGAACGAGCGTCAGACCGAACTGGCCCAGGTCCGCGCCACTGCCGCTGAGTTATCGAAAAGCGTTACCGACCTCAACGACTTGATCGCCAAGCTCGACGCCGCCGTCACCGCCGCAACTCCGCTAGGTGCCTATGACGCGGAAACCCGCGCAAACCAAAGCGCGCAAGCCCGCGCCAAGTCGGCCGACACACCACAAGTCACGCCACTGCCATCCACCCAAGATGCGACACAAGCAACCGTCGCAGTGATTCCAGCAAAGCCCGCAGCAAATACCAAGGTCGCCGTCCTACCCCCGCCTGCCCCTCCCAAACCCTCGATGGTTGAGCTGGCGCCTGCTTCGCTGACCCTGGGCGGCGGCAATCCTGGTCGGCTGAAGCCCGCCATTCCCTTCCACGAAGCCCGCGCCCGCCTGCCGCAACCGGCTCAAGGCCGCCGCGCCATCGCGTTCGGCGACAAGACCCAATACGGCGGCCAATCCAAAGGCATCGTCATCGAAACCCGGCAGAACGCCCAGATCACGTCGCCGTGCGACGGCTGGATCGTGTATGCTGGCGAATTCCGCAGTTACGGCCAGCTCTTGATTATCAACGCCGGTGGCGGTTATCATGTCCTATTAGCTGGCTTGTCACAAATCGACGTGCAGCCTGGACAATTCGTCCTCGCGGCAGAACCCGTCGGTACCATGAGCGGAACGGCCGCCGCCCAAGGTAAAACATCCAACTCCCCGGTCCTCTACGTAGAATTTCGCAAAGACGGTCGTCCAATCGACCCCGACCCTTGGTGGGTCGACGGTCATCAGAAGGTGCAAGGATAATGCGCAAGACAGATATCGCGTTCTGGTCGTTCATGACTATGACGGCCCTCGCCGGCGCGACCACCGTGTTCAATCTCACGCGCGCCCATTCAGCGACGCCTTCACCCAACTCCGAGCTTTATAAACAGCTCGATCTGTTTGGCGATGTCCTGGAGCGCGTGCGGTCCGATTACGTCGAAAAGCCCGACGACACCCAGCTCATCGAGTCGGCCATCAACGGCATGCTCGCCTCCCTCGACCCGCACTCGTCGTACATGAGCCCGAAAAGCTTCCGCGACATGCAGGTCCAGACGCGCGGCGAATTCGGCGGCCTTGGCATCGAAGTCACCATGGAAAACGGCGTCATCAAAGTCGTCTCCCCCATCGATGACACCCCCGCCTACAAAGCCGGCGTCATGGCCAACGATCTCATCACCCACTTAGACAACGACCAGATCACCGGCCTGACGCTTGAACAGGCGGTCGAAAAGATGCGCGGCCCCGTCAATACACCGATCACGCTGACCATCGTGCGCAAGGGCCGCGACGAGGCCATCGAGATGAAGATCGTTCGCGACGTCATCCGCATCAACGCGGTCAAGTCGCGCCTCGAAGGCGAGGTCATCTACGTCAAGATCTCCACCTTCAACGAGAAGACGCACGAGAACCTGGTGAAGCAGGTCGAGGCCCTGAAAAAGCAGCTCGGCAACAAGGCGCCGAAGGGCTTCATCATCGACCTGCGCAATAATCCCGGCGGGCTGCTCGATCAGGCGATCAATGTCTCCGACGATTTCCTGGACAAGGGCGCTATCGTGCTCACCAAGGGCCGCAACCTCGAGGAAACGCAGCGCGCCAACGCCCGCGCCGGCGACATCACCGACGGCAAGCGCATCCTGGTGCTCATCAACGGCGGCTCGGCCTCGGCCTCCGAAATCGTCGCTGGCGCGCTGCAGGACCACAAGCGGGCCCTCATTCTCGGCACCCGCTCGTTCGGCAAGGGCTCTGTCCAGACGATCATCCCGCTCGGCCAGAACGGCGCGATCCGATTGACGACAGCGCGCTACTACACGCCGTCAGGCCGCTCGATCCAGGCAAAAGGCATCGATCCCGATGTGGTGATCGAGCAGGAGTTGCCGCCGGAGCTGAAGCCCAAGACGCCTGAAAAGCCGCGCGGCGAAGCAAGTCTCAAGGGCCACCTGCGGGGCGAC
>JANOVN010000303.1:0-6472 GCA_031417455.1 Hyphomicrobiaceae bacterium
CCTCCTGCACTACCCTTTCATCATGTTGATGTCTTCGACCGCAATCGATCCGCGGTTACGGAAATAGACGACGATGATCGCAAGCCCGATGGCTGCTTCCGCCGCCGCAACCGTCAGAATGAACAGCGCGAAAACCTGCCCCGTCAGATCGCCGAGAAACGACGAGAACGCGACCAGATTGATATTGACCGCCAACAGCATCAACTCGACCGACATCAAGATGACGATCACGTTCTTGCGGTTCAGAAAGATTCCCAAAATGCCCAGCGTAAACAAGCACGCCGCCACCACCAGATAATGTGAAATTCCGATGGTCATTCCGCTGCCTCCGCCTTAGCCTTTTCAGCCGCAATCGGCACCGCCCTCGCCGCCGGAATCGTATACCCCCCGCTCGGCACCTTGATCACTTCCATCGCGGTCGCTGGCGTGCGTGCGTTTTGCGCCGAGATGTTCTGCCGCTTCACGTCCTCGCGGCGGCGATGCGTCAGCACAATTGCGCCGATCATCGCGACCAGCAGGATCAGGCCCGAAGCCTGGAAGAAATACACGTACTTCGTATAAATCAGCAGCCCGAGCGCCTTGGTATTATGAACCCCAACCGGTGCAGCAGCCGCGAGTTTATGCCCCATTCCCAGATTGATCGTGCGCCCAACGAACAGCGCCACCAGCTCCGCCAGCACGATGCCGCCAACGATCATCCCGACCGGCGCGTTCTTGATGAACCCCGCCTTGAGTTCGGCGAAATCCACGTCCAGCATCATGGTGACGAACAAGAACAGCACCGCCACCGCTCCGACGTACACGATGATCAGCAGCATCGCGAGGAACTCGGCCCCCAGCAGAATGAACAGCCCCGCCGCGTTGAAGAACGTCAGGATCAGGAACAACACCGCATGCACGGGGTTCTTGGCGATGATGACCATAGCCGCCGAGACAACCGCGAGCACCGCGAACAAATAGAAAAAGCCAACCGTCAGCATGCCATGGCACCCATTATCGTCGCACCCATGATTTTCCACGCGCCTTTTTTTCGTCAGCGCTCACGTTGCATTCGTCTTCAGAACCGTGTCTGCGCCCCAGATCGTCGCAACGCAAGTTCGTCAAACGGATACGTTGCGTTTTGCCAGCTCAGCACGCGCTGCATCGAAGTGTTTTTGCCACAATGCCTTACACTTCGACACCCGCCACGGCCAATACCCCATAGCCAAACCCAAGCCTAGACCTGCGATGACCCATTTCCCAAAACCCGTAGTCATTCCCTGCCAAACAAACCAGGCAACAACAACAGCCCCGCCGATAGCACTTGCTCTCTTTAGCCCTGCCAGCCGCTCCTCGTTGCGGATTTGATCCCGCGCAACGTCCATGTAGCGCGCGACCTCCGCGTCGCTCAGCGAACTCAGTAGCTTCAGCGCACCTTGAGCACCTTCCCTCGTCGCGCGCCGCCAAGCGAGCGGGTTGTCAAAGTCTGGAAACTCAGCCGCCTTCTTATCTAGTCCGGCCCCATGATCGCCCTTGCTGGCCCCATCGTCCTCATTGATAAGGGGCATCGAGCCGCTGCTTGGTTGCCAATTCTCGCTCCCAGCGGTCGCCGTTATCGAGCAGCCGTTCCTTGGAGAAGAACAGCTCTTCGCGGGTTTCCGTGGCAAATTCAAAGTTGGGGCCCTCGACAATAGCATCCACCGGACACGCCTCCTGGCACAACCCGCAGTATATGCACTTCGTCATGTCGATATCGTACTTGGTTGTCCGCCGCGTGCCATCGTTACGGCGCGGCCCCGCCTCGATGGTAATCGCCTGCGCCGGGCATACCGCCTCGCACAGCTTGCAAGCAATGCAGCGCTCTTCCCCATTGGGATAGCGCCGCAACGCATGTTCGCCCCGGAAACGGGGGCTGATCGGACCCTTTTCAAACGGATAGTTCACCGTCTTCTTTTCACGCACCAGATATTTCATGGCGAGCACGAACGCAGAGACGAATTCCGCGAGAAACAGTGATTTTATGCCGGAGGTGACGCCCATGGTTCTATCGGCTTTCGTGAGGTGTTAAGCGGAAGCGGACGTGAATGCACCCGCCGTCTTGGCCCGAGCTTCAACAGCAAACTCGGCAGCCGCCAGCGTTACCAGAGCAGCAGCAGCGATGGTGACAGTCAACAGCGTCATGAAACTCTCCCAAATTGCAGCACGGCCGCAACGATCACGACCATGATGAGTGACAACGGCAGAAATACCTTCCAGCCGAGCCGCATCAGCTGATCATAACGGTAACGCGGCACAATGGCTTTCACCATTGCAAACATGAAAAACACGAACGTCGCCTTGGCAATGAACCAGATGATACCCGGCACGGCATTGAATGCCCAATGATTGACCGGTGGCAGCCAGCCGCCAAGAAACAAGATCGTCGTCAACGCACACATCGTGACAATCGCCACATACTCGCCAAGCATGAAGAGCAGATACGGCGTGGACGAATATTCGACCATGAACCCGGCCACGAGTTCGCTTTCCGCTTCCGGCAAATCGAACGGAGGGCGGTTGGTTTCCGCCAGCGCCGAAATGAAGAACACCACAAACATCGGAAACAATGGGATGAAGTACCAGTCGAGGATCGACGGCGGCAACCCAAGCCGCGTGCCAAGACCAACCTTCTGCGCATTCACGATATCGGTCATGTTGAGCGACCCGGCGCACAGCAAAACCGTAATGATGACAAGGCCAATCGACACTTCATACGACACCATCTGCGCGCACGACCGCAGACAACCCATGAACGCGTACTTCGAGTTCGAAGCCCACCCGCCCATGATGATGCCGTAGACGCCGAGCGACGAAATCGCCAGCAAATACAGAATCCCGACATTCAAGTCGGCGATGACCCACTTGCCCCAATAGCCATCCTGCGACACCGGAATGACGGCCCAGGCCGCCAGCGCAAACATCGCAGTCGCAAGTGGCGCGAGCAGAAACACGATCTTATCGGCGCCCGCTGGAATCAGCGCCTCCTTGAATGCGAACTTGAGCAAGTCGGCAAACGACTGAAACAGCCCGAATGGCCCGACCACGTTGGGCCCGCGGCGCTGCTGAACCGCCGCCCAGACCTTGCGGTCCATCAGCAGCAGGAATGCAATCGCAACCAGCAACGGCACGATCACAGCCAAGCTCAGCAAGGCCTGAACCACAACCCAGATCAACCCGCCGAGCCAACCATCAAATCCGAGAAAATTCATCGCGTTGGCCTCATTCGGCGGCGTCGCGGGCAGCGCCCGCACGGTTTTTCTTCAGCGCACTCATCTCAGCCATGACGGCAGACGCCCGCGCAATCGGATTGGTCAAATAAAAATCATGGATCACATTGATAAACGGCCCAGCGGTAACTGGACCAGCAGCCCGCGACAACGCCGCTACAGCATTCGTGTTACCGGCACTGATGGCACCCAGCCGCGCCAGATGCGGAGCCGACGTATACATGGCAGCCCTCAGCGCAATGGCGTCGTCAAACGGCAACGTATGCCCAACGAGCGCCGACAGTGCGCGAAGGATCGTCCAGTCCTCCTTGGCCAAGCCCGGCGCCGCAGCGGCCTTGACCGTCATCTGCACGCGGCCCTCGGTGTTGGCATACGTCGCAGCTTTTTCCGTGTAAGCTGCCCCCGGCAGGATAACGTCTGCGCGATGCGCACCAGCGTCCCCATGGCTTCCTTGATAAACGACGAACGTACCCGAACCGAGCTTATCGAACGGCAATTCATCCGCCCCCAGCGCGAACAGTACATCGAGCGCACCTTTGGCACTCGCCGTCACCATACCCGCCACGTCAAGCCCGTTGGCCCCCGGCACAAACCCCAGATCAAGCCCGGCAACCCGCGACGCCGCCGTCTGCAGCACGTTGAACGCAGACCAATTTTCATCGGAACCAACCAGCGCCGACTCAGCCACCCGGGCTGCCAGCGCGACAACCGCCGCCCCATCCGCCCGCGCATAAGCGCCAGCTCCCACGATCACCATCGGTCGCTTCGCAGCGCCCAGGTGCGTCGCAAACGCATGCGATCCATCGGCCACAGCCGCCAAAGTCTCGCTGCCAGCGCCCAGATACTCATACGGATAAGTCAGTGGCACCCGTTCGCCGATCACCGCGATCCGAACGCCGCCATGCTTGTAGCGTTTCAAGATTCGCGCGTTCAGCACCGCCGCTTCAAGCCGAGGATTGGTGCCGATCAGCAGAATGCAATCGGCCTTCTCGATGCCTTCGATCGTTGAATTGAACACATAGCTCGCCCGGCCCCGCGCTGGATCGAAATGTGCGCCATCCTGACGGCAATCGATGTTCTTTGAGCCGAGCTGATCAAACAAGCCCTTGAGCGCAAACATTTCTTCCGCGCCAGCGAGATCACCCGCTACCGCAGCAATCAGCGAGGGTCGCGCCGCTTTGAGACGCTCGGCAACCGCTGCCAGCGCCTGATCCCAGGTTGCTGGAACCAACCTGCCATCGACCCGCACATACGGCGTATCGAGCCGCTGCGTGCGCAAACCGTCGGCCACATGCCGCGTTTTGTCGGAAATCCACTCTTCGTTCACGGCGTCGTTGTTGCGCGGCAAAATCCGCATCACGTCGCGTCCGCGCGTTTCGACCACAACCCAAGACCCGACCGCATCCATCACATCAATTGATTCGGTCGGCTTCAGTTCCCAAGGCCGCGCATTAAACGCCCAAGGCCGGTGTGTCAGCGCACCAACCGGACACAGATCGACCGCATTGGCCGACATCTCCGACATGATGCCCTTTTCAAGATATGTCGTAATCTCGGCATCCTCGCCGCGACCGATAAGTCCAAGTTCTTCGACACCAGCGACTTCAGTCATGAACCGCACGCACCGGGTGCAATGGATGCAGCGCGTCATCACCGTTTTGATGAGCGGTCCTAAATGCTTCTCTTCAACCGCACGCTTGTTTTCCGTATACCGCGACCCGCCGCGGCCATAGGCCTGCGCCTGATCCTGCAAGTCGCATTCGCCGCCCTGATCGCAAATCGGGCAATCCAGCGGATGGTTGATGAGCAAGAACTCCATCACCCCTTCGCGCGCCTTTTTCACGAGCGGCGACTTTGTCGAGATGATCTTGGGGCTGCCATCCTTGTTGGGCGGCAGATCGTTTACGCCCATCGCGCACGAGGCAATCGGCTTGGGCGATCCCTGCACATCGACAAGGCACATCCGGCAGTTACCCGCGATCGACAACCGCTCGTGGTAACAAAAACGCGGAATTTCAGCGCCCGCCTGTTCGCAGGCCTGCAGAAGTGTCGTTCCGTCTTCGACCTCGACCAGCGTGCCGTCGACGATCAGTTGCTTGGCCATGTCTGGCTATCGCCCCAGTCCAAAAGTTACGAGCTTTGAAGTTTACATGGCGCGCAATCGGCTCACACCGTATTCAAATCCTCCTCTACACGCCAGCATCACGAATGGCTAGGCGTCAATCGGTATGATCTGGCCGACGTCGTAGATTGGTGCACACCGCCACGAAATTTCCAACAAGCTCAGTCCAAAAAGCACCTTGCGAAACCATCGTCCAAATGCGAACCGCATCAATCGCTTTTCGCGCCCCGAGCCGCCGTTCTAATCAACCTGCGACATCAACGCAGTTCCTGATTGCACAAGACCATGAATTAGACCAAAGACGAAGAGTTGTGTCTCACGCGGCTGCGTGCTTTCAATGCTCGACTTTTGAAGGAGACGCCCGCTGATGACTTTGCCGACGATCAGAGCCACCGACACGCTCCCCAAAACTGCGGCCCAATCCTCAGCTATGACCACCAATGACGGCACATTTCTCAACGTCGCCTGCCCGTTTTGCGGCATCTTATGCGACGATCTCGAAATCGCCAGATCGGCCGGCAAGCTAAAGATCGTCAAGAACGGCTGCCCCAAAGCCGTCGCAGGCTTTGAACGCACGCTCCCCGCCGCCAGCCCTCAGGTCAACGGCCAGGACGTCACCCTCCCCGAAGCAATCGCCGCCGCGACCGCTCTGATCCAAAAGGCAAAACTCCCCCTTTACGGCGGCCTCGCCACCGACGTTGAAGGCATGCGCGCCATCATGGCTTTAGCCGACCGCTCCGGCGGCGTCCTCGACCACGCATTGAGCGAAGGCCAATACCGCAACTTCAAGGTTCTTCAATCCACCGGCTGGGTCATGTCCACGCTGACCGAAGTCCGCAACCGCGCCGACCTCATCATTATCGCCGGCTCCGACGTCCACGCCCTCCACCCCCGCTTCTTCGAGCGGGTGGTCTGCAACGCCGAAACGATGTTTGAGCCGCAACTCAAGCGCACCGTCGTCTTCATCGGCGAAGGCCTCGATAGCTCCGCAGTCATTGGCCCCCACATCGGCGAAGTCATCCATCTTGATTGCCCGCTCGACCAGGTCGGCGAAGTCGTCTCCGCGCTGCGTGCCCGCTTGAAAGACGTACCCCTGGCCGCGCCA
>JANOVN010000304.1:0-11712 GCA_031417455.1 Hyphomicrobiaceae bacterium
CGGCTCCAAACAAGGGTGTGGATGGTTGCAGATGACACATACCAGACGCTCGGTGACGTCAGGTACAGCTCTTGCCGTCCGACCCCAATACGAGCCGAGACCGCAGCGGCCGCGATCCAAATGTTCATCGACACGGCGAAACAGCCCGAAGACCTAAGGCGTATTGCCCCGCTTCAGCTCCCTAACTCCCCCTGCCAGAGGTGGCTTGAGCGGCCAAACCTGCCGAGCGAGCATAATGGTCGCTGGCAGGAAAACGAGATCGGCGACCAGAGACGCCATTAGCGTGACCGCGCACACCAGCCCGAACGTGCGCAGCGACGGCAAGTCCGAAAACACCGTCACGCCCAACCCGAACGCCAGAACGATCGTCGTCAAGATGATTGCTGGACCCACCAGCACGCGCGCCCGCTTGATCGCATCCATCTGTTGCTCGTGCGGCGACCCGCCAGCCGGCTCATGACGCGCCTCCTCGATCAGCAACCGGTTGAGGAAATGAATGAGTGCATCGATGCCAAGCCCGAACACGACCAGCAGCGCCACGACCGAGGCGAACTCGAGCCCGCCGCCCCGCGTCCACAGCCACGCCCCCGCCGCCACGACCGGAAACAACCCAGGCAGCACCGCAATCAACGTGACGAACGGCGACCAGAACGCCAAGCCGAGCAACACCGAAACCAGCGCCACGCACGCTGGAATACTTTCGTTCAACTGGCTGATCATTCGCGCCGAATTGCGCGCCGCGACCGCTGGCAATCCTGTCACCGAAATCCGGTAGCCCGGATGCGCCGCCCGCACAGGATCGAGCGCCTTATCGACTTTAGCGACCACCGGCAGGATCTGGCTTGAATCGATGTCTGGCAACCGGCCCGTCACCAGCGCCGCATTGCCTTCCTGCGAGATAAACCGCCGTACCAGATGTTCGGGCAAAATCTTGACATAGCTTTCAACCACCGGAATGGAGTCGTCGCCGGTTTCCGTCTTGAGCCAGCGGCGCAAACTATCGACCGACCACACATTACCAAGGCCCGCCGTCTGTTCCAGGATCGTATGCGTGTCGGCCACAACCTGCATCGGGCCGGGAGTAAACAGGCTCGTTGCGTCCGTCCACTCGATCATGATGTGCACCGGGTTGGCCCCGGTTAACTTCTGGTCGATCCGTGCCGTGGCGTCTAAAGCCTGCTCACGGTCGGGCACCTGATCGGCGAGCCGGTAACGCGGTTGCAATTGCAGATGCGCTGCCGACAACAGCGCAAACAGCCCAAACCCCAGCAGCGAATACGCAACCGGCCGATGCACCACATGGTCGACGATCCCCCCGACCATTGTCCCTAGTCCGTCCATCAGCGCGTCGCCCGGCGACCGGTCGCGGGCGAGCGTTGCCTCGTTGCGGATAAAGGCCACCCCCAGCAAAGGCAGCACCAAGATCACGGCCACAAACGAAATCACGACTGACAACGAACCGGCCATCCCGAAGGTTCGGATCAAACCAGAATCGGAAAACAGCAACGCGAGAAACGCGACCAGCGCCGTCCCGTGCGCCAACACGCATGCCGGCCCCACGACGGCAACGGCGAACCGCACCGCATCCCACCGGTTGTCGCCTTCACGCAACCGGATGCGGATCGCCGACACCATCTGCATACTATCGGCAAACCCCATCACCATGATGAGCGGCGTCATCACGTTGAGGAACAAATTGAGCTTCACGCCCATCCAGCCCAGCAGCCCCAGCGACCATGTTACGGCAAGCACCGGCGGCAGGGCCGCAACCAGCATCAGCGAAATCCGCCGGAAAAAGATCATCGCAATCAGTGCGCCAAACAGCAGCCCGAGGCCATTGTAAAGCAACTGGTCACGCTCGACGGCGTTGCGGATCTCAAGTTGCATCACCGGCGCTCCCGCCAACTTGAACGTCAAGCCCGAGCCCTCAAGTTCTTTGGCGACCGCATCCTGTATACTGCCGATAATCGCTTTGGCCGTCTTTTCGGCAACGATAGTGCGGTCCAGCGACAGCACGATCATCGACAACTGACCGTCCTTGGACAGAAACTTGCCGTTGACGATTTCATTGGTGCGCAGCGCCGTGATCGTATCGTCGTAGGCTTGCCCAGCCGGGGGCAACTCTTCTGGCACGATGGGCGGCGAATACCCGCTCTTGTCGGGTTTTCCACGCGCCGACAGCATCGACACGATCCCGGCTACTCCGTCAGCCAGCTGGAGTTCGGTCGTCACACGGGCAAACGCCTCAAGCTGCGGGCGCTCAAGCAGGTTCTTGCCCTCGACCACCACCAGGACATCGTATTCGCTCGACGGGAACCGTCGGTCGATATCTTCGTAGCGCTTGAATTCTTCGGTGTTGGTGCGAAACAGTTCCGACAGGCTATCGTCGACCCGCAATTTACCGACGCCAAAGCCTGCCGCCAGCGAAACGGCAACCACGAACAGCCCGACCAGCCACGGCCAATTCAGGCCCCAATAGCCCAGCCGGTGCAGTCCAGCCGAAAACACGCGCGACTTCTGCGCTTCGTCTGCGCTTGCCATGATTGCCCTAACCGCCCCTGACGCTTCCCTACCGTCTTGCCGTATTACTGGCCACGAAGTAGCGTGCCACGTTAGTGCGGCAAAGCCCGCAGCACAACGCCTGATACATCCAGGAACATAGCGCTATGACCCACACGGTATTGGACACGAGCGGGATGTTCTGCCCAATCCCGGTTCTAAAGGCAAAAAAAGCCATCGCGCCAATGAAACCCGGCGACATCCTGGAAATCATTGCCACCGACCCAAGCGCTGTGCTCGACTTCGACGTCTTCTGCACCATCGGTGGCCACACCATCGTCCACCAATCCGAAAAAGGCGGCATCTACCGCTTCAGGATCGAACGCGGCTAGTGTCCCGATTCCGAAGTTCGCCCGAATTCGCAGCACCTCCAGAAGCGAACTTCGGAATCTAGAGGGACACTAGAATCAATGAGTTGCTAGTGTGGCGTGGATCGGCAGGTTCGCTTCCATACATTCAGCGAGAACCGGCGAACTTGTCGATCACCACACTAGCGCATCCAACACTTTCAAATAGGATTTCATGCGGGTACTCATCATCGGGGCGGGCGTAACGGGGCTGGCGACCGCCCATTATCTAGCAGCCGACGGTCACGAAGTCACCGTCATCGACGAGAACCCTGGCCCAGCCCTCGGCGCTAGTTTCGCCAATGGTGGCCAGCTTTCGTATAGCTACGTCGCCCCGCTGGCTGGCCCCGGCGTCCTGCCCAAGGTGCCGCCCTGGCTGCTGCGCCGCGATGCTCCGCTCCGCTTCAAGCCGACGCTTGACCCCGAACAATGGCGCTGGCTGATCTCCTTCGTGCTCGCCTGCAACCGTGACCAGAGCAACATCACCACCCGCCGCCTGCTCGCATTGTCCTTCCATAGTCGCGGTTTGATGCATGAATTCCGCGCTACTCCCCAAGGCCGCGCCCTCGATTTCGGCTACGCCACAAACGGCAAGCTCGTCGTTTACTCCGACCGGGCCGAATTCGAAGGCGCCCGCGACCGCCTCGGCTACCAGCGCGAACTTGGCTGTATCCAAGACGCGCTCGAACCCGACGCGTGCCGTACCCTCGAACCAGCCCTTGCCGATCCCCGATCCAATCTCGCCGTTCGCATGGTAGGCGCGATCCACACCCCCAGCGAGGAGGTCGGCGACTGCTACCAGTTTTGCGTCGGGCTTGAGCGCCAGCTCCAGGCGCGCGGCGTCCGCTTCCTGTACGGCCAAAAGGTCAAAGGCCTCGCCGTCAAATATCACGGTGGCCCCATCGACGGCGTGCTGACCGGTCATGGCTACGAGTCCGGCGACGCGATCATCCTTGCCTCCGGCTCCAGCAGCGCCAAGTTGGTGGCCAAGCTGGGCCTCCGCCTACCGGTCTATCCGCTCAAAGGCTATTCGATCACCGCGCCCGGTGGCACGGGCATGCCTGCCATCTCGATTACCGACGCCAAGAAGAAAATCGTCTACGCCCCTCTTCACGGACCAGGCGGCGCACGCCTGCGCATCGCCGGTATGGCCGACATCGTCGGCCACGACCCCGCCATCGATCCCGAGCGCCTCGACCAATTGATACTGGAAGCCAAAACCGCCTTCCCCCACGCCGCGCGTACTTACGCCCGCGATAAAATCGAAGCCTGGGCCGGCCTGCGCCCTGCCACGCCTCGGGGCACGCCGATCCTGGGCCCGACGCCCATCCCCAAGCTGTTCGTCAACATTGGCCACGGCGCGCTCGGCTGGACGCTGGCCCTCGGCTCTGGTCAGATCGTCGCCGATTTGCTCGCCGGGCGCACGCCAAAAATCCCCCTGGACGGCATGACCTTGGCGACACAGTAATTGCCATTCCCTATAAGTTCTGACTTATACGGAATGGAAATCCGCGCGCGGGGTTGCCTCGCCGCAGGCGATCTTTTAGATCGACGCGGCCGCGCGCCAATAAGAGAGAATACTGCGCCAACCCCTTCCCATCATTTGACCCGGCCTTGCGAATCGCGCCACACAGGGTGCAACGGTTGTATGACCACAATCCTGTTTTGCGTCGCTTAGACCTCGAGGGCTCACATGAATATCATGGCTCCAGCGCCGCAACGGCCCGCCGCAGAACCGGCGTTGATCCACGACATCGCCGAAAACACCGGAGCCAGCTGTTTGGCAACCCGCGTGCGGCAACTGTCGCGCATCATCACCCGGGTTTACGACGACGCAATGCGCCCGCTCGGCATTACGACCAGCCAATACACACTGCTCGCGCAACTCGCTTCCCGCGACGGCATTACGGCAGTTGAAATTGGCTTTGACCTCGACATCGAGAAATCGACCCTGTCGCGCAATCTGAAGCGCCTGCTATCGTTGGGCCACATTGTCATGGACCCGCCCGCCGGACGCCGTGGCCGCGGCCTCCATCTGACGCTCAAAGGCATGACCGTCCTAAAGGACGCCTATCCGATCTGGCAGCAATCCCAGATCAAGGCCAACGCCGTGATGGGTATGGACTGCCGCGCCACCCTCGACCGTTTGCTTGACCAGGCTGAAAAACTCGTCGTGGCCTGAAGCCGCCTAAAGCGTTACACTTTAAAGGCATGTCCCCGTGGCGTGCCTTTTTCATTTGGTGAGCGTGCATGTTCGACCAAGCCGACATCGCTGGTGCCGAGACGTTACTTGCCCGCCTGCGAGTCAAACGCTGGATCATGTGCACCGCTGAGAGTTGCACCGGCGGCCTGATCGCTGGGCTTTTGACCGAAATCCCCGGCTCGTCGGACGTGGTTGATCGCGGCTTCGTCACCTATTCGAACGGTGCCAAATGCGATTTGCTCGGCGTCCCCGCAACCCTCCTTGGCCGGTATGGTGCCGTCAGCGCGCAAACCGCCGTGGCCATGGCATCGGGGGCCCTGCGAAACTCGACTTGTGATTTGTCTATCGCGGTCACAGGCGTCGCCGGCCCCGGCGGCGGCACCCTGGACAAGCCGGTCGGCCTCGTCCATCTGGCGGCCCAGCTGCGCGGCCAATCCCCGGTGGTTCTTGTCTTACAACTTGGCGACATCGGGCGCTCGGCGGTCCGGCTGCGCACCGTGCGTGCAGCAGTCGAACTCTGCCATCAGGCGCTCGACACCGTACCTGGCAGTTCGACAGCCGGGTCCCCGTAAATCGCACGGGCCCGCTGTTCGAAGCTCTCTGTGAATTTTCGGAACGCCTTATCGAACACTGCCCCCATCAACAGACCAAGCATCGGCGATTTGAACTGGTAGTCGATCCAAAAGCCCACGTTGCATGCGGCCCCGCCATCGGCTGGCAGAAACACCCAGCGGTTTTCTAAGTGATGAAATGGCCCGTCGAGATAGGACACATCGACGGCGGGAAGCCCCGGCCGTAGAACGACGCGGGTCGTAAACGTCTCCGTGATGGACTTATAACCAATCCCCATCCGCGCGACGATAACCCGGTCCCCGTTCACCTCCGTGCGGGAAACGACATCGAGCCCCTCACACATCGGCAAGAACTGCGGATACCGCTCCACGTCGGCCACCAGCGCATACATTTGCTGCGGCGTGAACGGCACCCGGCGGACGCTATCGAATGTCGGCACGCGTTGTCTCCTGATCGGCAGAAAGTTCTGCAGTCCGTTATAGTGCGAAAATCGGCAGCGGGGATAACCGGCGAAGTATTTGTCGCCCCCGGCCTCAGCTCCGGCCCCCGCGGGCTGCCCGCAACCGGGCGAAATCATCGCCCGCATGATACGATGACCGCGTCAACGGCGACGACGCCACCAGATGGAAACCCTTCGCGCCGCCAATCGTCGCCAGTTCACCAAACTCCTCAGGGGTCACAAACCGCGCGACTGGCGCATGCTTCGGCGTCGGCTGGAGGTACTGGCCGATGGTCAGGAAATCCACGTCCGCCGAGCGCAGATCATCCATCACCTGCATGATTTCTTCTCGTTGTTCGCCAAGGCCAACCATGAGCCCTGACTTTGTAAACACCGAAGGATCAAGCTCCTTCGCCCGCTGCAACAGCCGCACCGAATGGAAATAGCGCGCCCCAGGCCGGATCGCGAGATACCGCCGCGGCACCGTTTCCAGGTTGTGATTAAACACGTCAGGCCGCGCCTCGATGACCGCCTCAAGTCCACCCGGCTTGCGCAGGAAGTCCGGCGTCAAAACCTCAATCGTCGTTGCCGGAGTCGTCCCCCGGATAGCCCGGATCACCGCAGCGAAATGCGCGCCGCCACCTTCCGCCAGATCATCGCGATCAACGGAAGTAATGACGACATGCTGCAGTGCGAGCTTGGCGACTGCATCCGCGACCCGTCCCGGTTCGGTGGCATCCAGCGCCAGCGGTTTACCCGTCGCCACGTTGCAGAACGCACAGGCGCGGGTGCAGATCTCGCCCATGATCATCATGGTTGCGTGTTTCTTGGACCAGCACTCGCCGATGTTGGGACAGGCAGCTTCGCCGCAAACCGTCGACAGTCCATGCTCGCGCACAATTCGGGCTGTTTCGTTGTACCCCGGCGAACCCGGCGCTTTCACCCGGATCCAGGCGGGCTTGGGCAGCCGCGGACTATCGGGACGGCCCGCCTTTTCTGGGTGGCGAACGCGCGGCGCGCTGTCGCCAGCCGCTACTCCAACCGTGTCATAAACCTTGACCATGCGGCCTCCAGCCAAAAGCTATCGACGCTACATGCGACGGCCCTTGGCCCAGATCAAGCCCGCAATTGGCAGGGGAACTGATCAGCGCGCAATCAGCCGCGCAAACAGCGTCACGACGATCGCCCCGATCGTCGCGACGACGATCTCGGTCCCGTAGGGAATTACGGCCGGCACCGTGAACGGCAGCTTCAGCATACCCGTATTGACCAGCAAACCACCGACCATGGCGCCCAAGACACCGACGATCAGATTGCGAATGAGCCCGCCTCCGCCCAGCAACTGCCCAGACAACCAGCCTGCAATCAACCCAACAATTCCAAGGACAATGTAAAGCTTATACGGTTCGAGTTGCGCGAGGGTCATGACAATCTCCCGTTACATTCCAAATCGTGTCGATCCAAGTCCTGTCGATCCAAGTCCAGCCGACCCAGTTTAACCTATCAGCTTTGCAAGGATTACGACAACGATAGCACCAATTGTCGCGGTCACAATCTGTCCCGCAAGTGCGTTACGAATCCCCAAATCGATCTTGAGCAGTCCAAGCAGCATCGGACCAATGAAAGCGCCGATCACGCCGGAAATCAAATAACGGATCAGCCCCGACCCGCCAACGATGATCGAAGCCAGGTAGCCTGCCGCCAACCCTATCAGCGCAAACACCACCAAATCGCGCGTCTTCTGGTCCATGTCATTCTCCTGCTATAGATCAACGACCAACATCTTGTACCCCCTGCGAAACCTGAGGAGATCATTCATTTTGCAAAAGGGTATAAGGCGGTAGAGGCAATCCTTTCGCTGGCCGGTATCATAGTCATTGGCGCTGTTTGCTCAAACTGTCGAGAGCAGATCGACGGGCCCCAAAAAAGGGGCCGGTCCTGCGACCGCCCCCTAAACATTGACCAATGATGGATGCGTCTTGTCTGGTCGGCGGTTCAAACGTGACAGCGCCCGCCCAAGTAAGATGCCAAAAGCGAATTATAACGGTCGGCATCCGCCTTTTGATTTGGCGAAAGCTTACGCCCTGCGGCTTGCGCTTCAACCGACCCTTGAACGCCATGGCTGACCATACGGTCCAAGTCCGCCTTGAGGCTTTGGCACGTCTGCCCGGCCGGCAAGGGCTTGGCACCTGGATCGCCACCCTTGGAGCCGCCGCCAGCGCAACCTGCAAGCACTAATCCAATTGCCGCAACCCAAACAAAAGCTGGCCGTCGAACCGACGATCCCAGAATAGTCAGCGCCACTCGAAACCCTCCTGAAATTCGCCCCAGTCGCTCACTCGACAATCGTAACTTTGGGCGAAGCAAGCGCACTCTTAACCTTTGATCGGGCGTAACGCCAGCCCAACATGGCGATTACTGCTTAGCAGCTGCTGTAACAGCGTCCTTGGATTCAACAGCTTCCTTTGCCGAAGCCACGACCTTTGCTGGAGCAACCGCCTTTGCAGGACCAGCAGGAACTGCGGCGACGGGCGGTGCTGCAACCGCTGCAACCGAAGGCTTATAGCTCGTGCACTTCGTCTGGAAGTCGGTGTTCGACTTGGTGAGCTGATCCGCTTTGGTCAGATCAGCCGTTGTCATCTTATATTTCTTGAGCGACGCCTTCTCGATCTTCTCGGGAACACCTTCCTTGCGGAGCGTGTCGATCTGAGCGGTCAGCGCGGTGCAGGCTGGATCGACCTTGGGAGCCGAAACAGGGGCCACCGACGCGGTCGTCAGGTTGGCGCTGTTGGAGCCCAACATCGACGACGTATCGGAGCAACCGGCCAGAAGTGCCGATCCTGCCGCCAGGGCAGAAATTACGAGTGAACGGACCAGCATAATATTAAATCCTTTTACTGCGATTGTTTTCAAAACGCCGGAACCAGTTCCTCGGCTCTAAGGCCTGACCGTGGCCGCGACAAGAACTTGGACTCTACTTGTTCCCCGTGTTTCTTCTAGACCAGTCATAATGCTGTGGAAATAAGGCCGATATGCCACACTAGTCACATTCTGTTTCCGCACATGGCAAAAACGGGGCCGGGATGCCGTAGAATGTCCCATTTTCATACAACAACGCTCTCTGCGCCCCACGGACGATGCGAATTCATCGCAGTCGACTCAAAGGCCACTCAGCGGCGGGAAATGGAGTCGGTGGGGTAGGAAAAGCCCAGTACATCGCGGGCGACTTCTTCGATCATATCGGGAGCAGGCTGATCGGGTGTCAGCAGGGCTACATCACGCGCCAAATGAGACCGCACGGCTTCGAGGCTCTTGATCTCGAACTCCAGCACGTTGGAGCGTTCGATCAATCGTGCGCGAGCCTCAAAACCGTGCCGCCCATGGATGGCATGATGAGCGAAGTATCCTGTCGCCGAAAGGCAGCAGAGCAAAACCGGGAGCTGTTTCGACCAGGAACGACGATTACGCAAATGCGACCTACGCTGCACAGTGTTCGATGTGAAAGCTGGAACTTCAAGGAACATGATGATTTATAGGACCCGGCCAGTTAAGGCCGCGTAAAAGTTTGTTTCATTTGTTCAATTTTTTACGCAGGCATCAAGCGCCGACCCGGCCAGCGCGCAAAACCGAGCGTCCCGCATACCGCGCAACGGCACCCAGTTCACCTTCGATGCGGATCAACTGGTTGTATTTGGCCAGGCGGTCTGACCGGCTGAGACTGCCGGTTTTGATCTGACCGCAGTTGGTCGCCACCGCCAGATCGGCAATCGTTGAATCTTCCGTTTCACCCGAACGATGCGACATGACGGCGCTATAGCCTGCGCGCTGCGCCATCGACACCGCGTCCAGCGTCTCGGTGAGGGTACCGATCTGGTTGACCTTGACCAGGATCGAATTCGCCGTCGCCGTCGAAATCCCGCGTGCCAGCCGCTCGGTGTTGGTCACAAACAGATCATCGCCCACGAGTTGAACCTTGGCCCCCAGCTTGTCGGTGAGCAACTTCCAGCCGATCCAGTCGTCTTCCGACATACCATCTTCGATCGACACGATCGGGAACCGCGACACGAGGCCTGCGAGATAGTCCACCATCCCTGCCGGATCGAGCTTCTTGCCTTCCCCATGGAGATTGTAAACGCCGTCCTTGAAGAACTCAGTCGCCGCGCAATCAAGCGCCAGGAACACATCGACGCCCGGTTTGAAGCCTGCCTTCTCGATCGATGCCGTGATGAAACCGAGCGCTTCGTCTGCCGACTTCAGGTTCGGCGCAAACCCGCCCTCGTCGCCGACGTTCGTGTTGTGGCCGGCCGCACTCAGGTTCTTCTTGAGGGTATGAAAGATCTCAGCCCCGATCCGGATCGCATCCGCGCACGTTTCCGCACCGACCGGCATGATCATGAATTCCTGAATATCGATCGGGTTGTCGGCATGCGCGCCGCCATTGATGATGTTCATCATCGGCACCGGCAGCACATGGGCCTGCGCCCCGCCGACATAGCGATAAAACGGCAAGCCGCTCGACTGCGCCGCAGCCTTGGCCACCGCCATCGACACACCCAGGATCGCGTTCGCGCCCAACCGGCTCTTGTTCTTGGTGCCATCGAGCGCCAGCAGTGCTGCATCGATGCCGCGCTGATCCTCGGCATCGAGCCCTGACAGGCAGTCGAAAATCTCATGATTGACGGCGTCGACGGCCTTCAACACGCCCTTGCCGAGATAGCGCTTGGCATCGCCGTCGCGCAGTTCAACTGCTTCATGCGCGCCCGTTGAAGCGCCCGAGGGCACCGCCGCGCGGCCCAGTTCGCCATCTTCCAGCAGCACATCGACTTCGACGGTCGGGTTGCCGCGGCTATCGAGAATTTCGCGGCCAATGATGTCGACGATGGCTGTCATGGAGGTGTTCCCTGTTTCGGCCCAGAACGGACGGCTGATAGTTGTTTGCGCGCTTGTAGCGCCTTCGACTGCCACTGCAAAGACCTGTATGGGTATCCAGCCATTGCCCGGTCAAGCGACCAACCGGGTAGCCCCTTTTTCCGCGCCCCCTTGCGGGAAGGGCCGGGGTGGGGGTACTCGGGAAGCTGAACGCCAATCACGGAGCCGAGCGTGAACGCAAAGCCGACGGCAGCCTTGGTGCTTTTCTCCGGTGGGCAGGACTCGACCGTCTGCCTCGCTTGGGCGCTGGAACGCTTCGAGCGCGTCGAAACCGTAGGCTTCGACTACGGTCAGCGCCACCGCATCGAACTCACCTGCCGTAGCGAAGTCTGCTCCCGCATCTCACGCCTAAAGCCCGAATGGGCCGCCCGCCTTGGCGAAGACTACATGATTGCCCTCCCCGAACTCGGCACCCTCAGCGACACAGCTCTCACCCGCGACGCCGCCATCGAAATGACCGCCGCCGGCCTGCCCTCAACCTTCGTTCCTGGCCGCAACCTGCTGTTCTTGACCTACGCCGCAGCGCTCGCCTATCGTCGCAGCATTGCAACCCTCGTTGGCGGCATGTGCGAAACCGACTACTCAGGCTACCCCGATTGCCGCAACGACACGCTCCAAACCCTTGCCAAAGCCATCTCGCTCGGCATGGACCGCGCCATCGC
>JANOVN010000305.1:0-8690 GCA_031417455.1 Hyphomicrobiaceae bacterium
CTCGGCGCAGAGCGGCAGCTTGCCTTCGGCCAGACGATTGGCTCCGTAGGCAACCCACTCCGCCGACGTGCTATCGGGCTCGGGTCCACCGGCGCAATAGGTACACTTGTCCATCTTGCCGCGTGACCCAAAGTTTCCGACCTTGGGGTACTGCGGCGCGCCGAAGGGGCAGGCATAAAAGCAGTATCCGCAGCCGATGCAGAGTTCCTTGGAGTGCAGCACGATGGCGTCTGCCGTCGTGTAAAAACAGCTCGTCGGGCACACGGCGGCGCATGGCGCATCCGTGCAATGCATGCACGCCATCGACACCGAGCGCTCGCCCGGTTTGCCGTCGTTGATCGTGACGACGCGGCGGCGATTGATGCCCCACGGCACTTCGTTCTCATTCTTGCAGGCGGTAACGCAGGCGTTGCATTCGATGCAGCGATCCGCGTCGCAGAGGAATTTCATCCGAGCCATGGTGTTATCTCCTCCTTACGCTGCTTTGATTTGGCAGAGCGTGACTTTGCCTTCGTGCATCGCCGTGACGGGGTCGAAACCATACGTCGTGACGATGTTGACCGATTCACCCAGAACGATGGGGTCGGTGCCAGCTGGATAGTTTTTGCGTTGGTCTTCGCCTTGGAACCATCCGCCGAAGTGGAACGGCATAAAGGCGACACCCTTGCCGACACGCTCCGTCACGAGCGCCTTGACGCGAACCTTTGACTGGCTTTCGGGACCCGAGACCCAGACGAACGAACCCTCGGCTATGCCGCGGGACTGCGCGTCGGCTGGATTGATTTCGACAAACATGTCCTGCTGCAGTTCGGCCAGCCATTTGTTCGAACGGGTTTCTTCGCCGCCGCCCTCGTACTCGACCAACCGGCCCGACGTTAAGATGATCGGGAAGTTTTTCGCCACCTCGTTCTTCACAGCGGCGGTCTGCACGGTCTTGCCGACGTTGGGCACCCGGAAGCTCTTGAAATCGTCGCGCGTTGGATACTTCGCAACGAGGTCGATGCGCGGCGAGTAGATCGGCTCGCGATGCACGGGGATGGGGTCGGGCAGGTTCCAGGCGTTGGCGCGGGCCTTGGCGTTGCCGAACGGTGAGCAACCATGCGAGATTGCGACCCGCTGGATGCCACCCGAAAGGTCGATGGCCCACGACACCTTACCGGGCTCGTTGCCGCCGATCTTGGTGATGACCGCCAATTCCTCGGCCGTCAAATCCTTGTCCCAGCCCAGTTTTTGGAGCACGGCGTAGGTGAACTCTGGATAACCGTCCTTGATTTCTGAGTCCTTGGAATAGCTGTCGACGGCAAGAATCGGGCGCTTTTCTTCCTTCTCGACTTCGACCTCGACGCCTTCCGCGTTCTTTTCCTTGACCTTGGTTTTGATGACGTGTTCAACGCCGAAACGCGCGCGGAACGTGCCGCCGCCGTCCTTCACCGCCATGTTGGTGTTGTAAAGAATCGGCGAGCCGGGATGCTTCATCTCGGGCTTGCCCCAACACGGCCATGGCAGACCATAGTGATCGCCACCGACGCCTGGCACATCGGCTGCGGCGCGTAGCGTGACAATATCAAACTTATCCTGATTGGCCATGTGGGCCTTGAGGCGCTCGGGAGACTGGCCGCAATAACCGGTCGAGAAGCCGCCACGGTTAATCTCGCGCAAGATGGATTCGGCTTCTGGCTCGTCGCCGTACTTACCTTTGATCATGGCGATGTTCTTGAACATTTTGTCGCCAAAGCCCAAACGCTGCGCGAGCTGATAGATCAACCAATAATCGTTGGCCGATTCAAAGATTGGCTCGACGATCTTTTCACCCCATTGCAGCGAGCGGTTCGACGCCGTGCGCGAGCCGTGGCACTCCAAGCTCGTCGAGATGGGCAGCAAATACGTGCCGTCCTTGCGATTTCCCAGCGAGACGAAATTGGTTGGATGAGGATCGGCGATCACAAGCAGGTCGAGTTTCGCCAAGCCCTTGATCATTTCGGGCATGCGCGGAACCGTGTTGCCGCCGTGGCCGACGACTATGGCCGCCTTCAACGTGTCGCGCTGATCGACCTGTTCCTTGGGTAAGGTCGTGGCATCAAACCACCGCGTCGACGGGATGCCCGGTAGCGTGCGGTAGTTGATCTTCTTGCCGTCGGGGCCGTCCTTCTTGTCGAAGCGTCCATCGAGCCAATCGAAGTCGACCTCCCAGACGCGCGCCCAATGCTTCCAAGCGTTATCATCGAGGCCGTAGTAGAGCGGCAGGGTGATGACATCGAGGCCGAGATCGGTTGCGCCCTGCACGTTGGTGTGGCCGCGGAAGATGTTGGCACCGGTGCCTGGGGCACCGACGTTGCCGGTCGCCAGCAGCAAAATGCAATAGGCGCGGACGTTCGCCGTTCCAACCGTGTGCTGGGTCGCGCCCATGCACCAGATCAGGGTCGAGGGTTTTTCCTTGGCGAACTTCTCGGCGACATTCTTGAGCTGTTCGCCTGGAACACCCGTCACGTCCTCGACCGTCTTTGGGTCCCACTTTTTCACTTCGGCGCGGATCAGATCCATGCCGTAGACGCGCTTTTCGATGAAGCTCTTGTCTTCCCAGCCGTTTTCAAAGATATGCCACAACAGTCCATAGATCACCGGAATATCGGTGCCGGAGCGAATGCGGACGTACTCGGTCGCGTGGGCTGCCGTGCGCGTCATGCGCGGATCGATGACGATCAGGTTCGCGCGGTTGACTTCCTTGCCCGTCAGCACATGCTGTAGCGAAACGGGATGCGCCTCGGCTGGGTTGCCACCCATGATGATCATGGTCTTGGAATTGCGGATGTCGTTGTAGGAGTTGGTCTGGGCGCCATAGCCCCAGGTATTGGCGACGCCAGCCACCGTTGTCGAGTGGCAGATGCGCGCCTGGTGGTCGACAGAGTTGGTGCCCCAGAAAGCCGCGAACTTGCGGAACAGGTAGGCGGCTTCGTTGGTGAACTTGGCCGAACCCAAGAGCCATACCGACTCAGGTCCCGACTTCTCGCGAATGTCGGCCATCTTGGCCGTTACTTCGGCCAGTGCGGTTTCCCAGCTGATCTTCTGCCACTCGCCATTGACGAGTTTCATGGGGTATTTCAAGCGACGATCACCGTGCACGATTTCGCGGATCGCGGCGCCTTTTGCGCAGTGGGTGCCGCGATTGATGGGGCTGTCCCAGGCCGGCTCCTGGCCAACCCATACGCCGTTTTGAACTTCGGCAATCACGGTGCAACCGACCGAACAATGCGTGCAGATGTTCTTCTTGCGCTCCAACGCCTGACCCAGCGTCCGTTCGCCGGCTTCTGCCCTGCGGATCGTTCCGACACTCATCGTGCCAACGGCGGCAAGGCTGCCGGCCACGAGACCCGAGCGGCGCAAGAATGCGCGGCGATCCATGGCACCGCTGGACGCGGATTGCGCCAACAGCGCGCCGTCTTGGCGGCGGCTAGCCCGGTCGATTGTCGCTTTGCGCTTGGTCAGCATGCGCGGCTCCTGAGTTCGAATTCAGCGAATTGAAATGAAAGGGTGAATTAGGGTCGGCCGATCAGTAGCGATTGGTCTTGTAGTACGCCTTTACATGCGCGGTTTCTTTGTATCGCGCCTTTTTTTGCTCGGCATCGCTCTCGCCAGCTATGGCAGCCGCTGGCGCGACCGTGACGGCGGCAGCCGTAACAGCCGCTCCCGCACCCGCGCCCAGCGCCTTCAAGAACCCGCGGCGATCCACGGTCTGTTTTGTTGTTGTATCGTCCGCCATCTGCTGCTCCTCAAAATAGCATCGTTTGCCCGATCAGTGGGCCTGCTCGGGGGTGTACGGTAGCGTGAAGGCTTCGGTTTCAATCGCGATAAAGGCTAGTCCCACGCCCGCGACCGCCTTGTAGAAATGGGACGAAGGCGCAACAGCTAAGTCGGCGAAGAAGCGCGCGACCCAGGGCTTCAAGTGGCGTTCAAAGAACGCTTTCTCAAAATCAGGCTCGGCCGCGATCTCGCCGTTGGCAAGGCCCGCCATGGTTTCGAGGAGGGTCGCGACATGATCTTCGGGATCGAAGTTACCGTCGGCGCGCTGGATGCCAAGCTTGGCCAGATCCTCGCGGACACGCCCGAGCGGTCGCTCGTTGAGAAAGCCGGTCAAATAGAACGAGGCATATGGGAGCAGTTCGCCCCGGCCGACCCCGATGAACAAGTTGAAAAACTCGCGCCCGGCCTCACGTTCACCGACAGCGCCCGCGGCATCGGCGAGCTGGAGATGCGCCAGCCCCAGCGGGCTTGGGTCGCCTGATATCGTTGCCAGCTTGTCCAGCAAGTCCCTCGTCACGGGGAAGCGCAACAGGGCTGCCAGCAGAAGATATTCCTGAGCGCGCAATGCGCCGATTTCGTCGGATGCCGTCATGGCCGTCAGCACTTGCCCCTGGGCTGCAAAAAGATCGGGCCTCAGCAACCCACGGTCGAGACCGGTCAATGTCGAGATTGCCACCATGCGCTCAGCAGGTACGCGGTGCCGTGACGAAACGGAAGGCTGCGCGATCGCCGAACGCTGCGTGAGAACCGACACGCCGCCCGCTGCGTCTATCGCCAGTATTAAACCGTCTTCCCGCATCGTGCCCACACTTAATGGCGAACGTACCGCCATAACCATCCCTACCCCGTAGTATCGCCCAAAGTCGAGGATGGAAAGGGCTGATGCACACAAGTGCACACAAGCCTGACTATACCGGCGGCAGCGCTCCACCGTGCCGGCGATGATGCGTGGTCACCTTTTTGTGCGGCGCAACTCGTTGGGTGTGTTCAACCGTGTCGCATTTCGATGTGCTCAACGGTGCCTGATCGAGAGGAGAGTTCAATTCTGCGCTGTGACTTTCATCCCGACCGGCGCTGTTCGAATTATCCTCTGCATGCGCCGTGTGCTGCATAGCAGCGTCAGGTTCAGAGGCAAGTTCTTCTGGCTCATTCCCGCCCTGCGTCGGAATGTCGCAACTTCCGGCCTGCTGCATTTCGACGTCCGCCGTCTCTATTCGCGTGGCAACCTCATCTTCAGGGGCCAGAGCGCCGGTTGCCTGCGCCAGCAATTTCTCGACATCCCACGACGGGTCGAGCGGACCGTAACCGGGGCAGCCGCCTGGTACGTTCCAGTCGTACTGGTTCTCCGCCACCTCAATAAAACTGCTGATGACGGGATCGGTTCCCCATGCCTTCCGCAGTGCTAGTTTTTGCAATTCTGCTGGTATGCGCTTGTGGAGAAAAGCGATGACATCGCCCTGCGGGGTCACGTCGTCGAGCGTCGGGAGCGGCAGGTCCTCGGCGACGGCGGCGTCGTCCCCAACAGCGCCTTTGGCAACAATCCCAGATTGTTCTGGAAGCGCTGGAGGTGGGCTGGCACCGGGCTTGCGTGCCTCTTGCTTGCGGCGGTGCCAACGGGCGGCAAAAGTTTCATCGTTGCTCATGGCTACCTCACTTTTTTATCGTCGTCGGTGGTCCGCGATCAAGCCCGCCTGGACCATGCGATTTCGGGCCGGTCTTATCGCGCTTGCGCTTTTCGAAGACGTGCTCGACATGGTGATCGGCGATGAACTGGGCAATGATGGCCGCCACCTCGGCTGGCATGGGCACCGTCTCGACAACATCATTGCCGGGCTCGGTGAACGCTTCACCTTCCGCTGGATCGGCGGTCACCGCCACGACTTCCACAGGCGGCTCGTCGCCTTGAGGCCGCAGCACGACCCATAGCAGCGGTTGGCTCGAATTCAGGTTGTCACGATAATTGGCGGTTTCGGTCGAATAGAGATAGATCGACTGCGCGCCGGCGTAATAGCGGCGGGTCTTTTCGTTACCGCCCAGCGAGGTCCAAGGTGCCACCTCGGGCACGCTGGAAAACACCGTCGAGGGCCGCCACGTCACGCTTCCCCAGGTCGATGCCGAGGCCCAGCGCTCGATTACAAGACCAACGGTTAGTTCCTCATACGCCATGGCGTTACCTTATGTCGTCGTGACCCTAAGTAGACTTTACCGGCCGTTTCAGTGGCAATCCCGCCAGTAGATTTTGCGGTTTCACGCGGATGGTATTCCCTTTCGTCATGCCCAGGATCAAAAAAACCGGTTCTCCCGCCACATCATCCAGCATATCGGCAGCATGGGTAAACTCGAGCTTGAACAAGGCCACAATCCGGCTGGCGCCGTCGTCATCGGGCGTCTGCCCATTCCATAGTGCGTTGCCGATTTTGGTTCCTTGCTCGTCGAGGCCGACAAACCAGCGCCAACTCTCGGCGAGCCGTTCAATGGGCGTGACTTTGACGTCGACCGCGAGAAGGTGGGCCAGCCATCGTTCGATGACGCGGGCAAAACCGGCTCGCGCCGCTTCGCCATGCCGGAAATCCATCACCAGATCGAAGGCATCGCTGCGCCGGTGATAGGTCGCAACCGTTGCCGGCGTCATCACGTCAAGGTCTTTGGCGCGGGCGTCCTCGAAAATGCCCGTCAACGGCGAAGCATGATCCACTACCGGGACGCCGTGATCGATCTGCTCTTCGTCAGCCAACAGCATGATGCCGTCACGCATCGTCAGCCGCTGCGCTCGAAAGAATGTTTCGGCAGCCCTTAGCGTGTAGGGGTCGACCTCTCCGTCCAGCGCATTGCGCAAGATCACGTGCACCATTTGATTGACGAACAGCGGCGGCAATGAAGGCGACTTGCCACCGGCAAAGGCTAGGTAGGCTGCTTCGATCGTCGGATGGCTTGCGATGTGATCGCGCAGTCCGAGGAAATAGCGCCAATTTTCACGCGCATCGCGGTCGGCAATATGCTTGAGCTCGTTGGCGGGCACCGCAGCTGAAGGGTCGCGCCGAAGCCGGTCATAGATCGCGCGCTCGACGAGGCAAGCGTCCGGCGGCGGGACTATTTCGGGACGGGCCAGATACACACGCCAATAGTCGGGCGTCGCAAGCAAGTAGCCCGCGTTGTCGTGATCGAGCAGATGGTGGCCCGACGAGACCCAGAACTGACGGCTCACACCTTGCCTCCCCGTGCGGTCTGGGCGAGCGCCGACAGGTCTAATTCCTCGCCGCCGCCTGCGTCTTCATCGCCTTCCACGATGGCAAATGCGCCCGCGCTGCATGGCATTTTGGCATCATCGCGCGCGGTCGCCTTACTCAACGTGCGGAACTGCTCGGAGATGTTACCGTCTGCCGTCATCGTGCGATGCAGGGCGACCAGTGTTTGCACTGGATGGTCGGCAAGGGTCTCCGCGTAGGCGATTTCGCCGGCAGCCGCTTCCCGCGCAATGTCAATCGCGGGTGCACCATGGACATCGCAAAGGTGAACGGCGAGCGCTTCCAATGCCGCCGCGCGCTCCTCCTGGGTTGCCTCCACCACCACGGCGAGGGTCGACCAGCCAAACGAGGTCAGCCCCAGGAAGCCCGCCCGGAACGCCTGCCGTTCGCGTGCCG
This sequence comes from Hyphomicrobiaceae bacterium, assembly GCA_031417455.1. Lineage (GTDB taxonomy): Bacteria > Pseudomonadota > Alphaproteobacteria > Rhizobiales > Hyphomicrobiaceae > JANXVY01. Next base: position 7,440 of record JANOVN010000305.1, read on the forward strand.
TCAACGCGGACACGTCACGGTCGGCAAACATGAACCCGCCCGGCACCGCCCATTCGCCGGGATTTGCCGCTGGGTCGAACACGAAACCGTCGGAGGGATCGAGCCTGATGGTTCGCAGCAGCTTGAGACGTTCGGTCATAGCCAGGGCTCTCCGGTTTCTGGATCGAGCCACTGAGGCGCTGCGAGAGCTTGCACGTAACTTTCGCGCTTTGGATTTTTGGGATCGGCCAGCGTGCGGGCGAGCAGGTCCCCATTGACGTCGATGCCGCGTTTGACGCCCTTCTGCTCCGGCAGCCGCGCCAGATACGTTTGGCCGACAGGCACAAAGCCCTTCTCGTTCCATCGGTCCAGGTAAACGAGGAAATGGCGGCAGAAACTGTTGATGATCGGCTCTGCCTCCATGATCTCGAAGCCCTCGGCCTCCAAGCTCGTGCCGCGCCGCTGCAGTTGGTCGAGTTGATGACTAAGGCCTGACGGCGGCGGCTCCAACATCTGGGCGAGATCTCGCTTAACGGCGACGACCGAGCGCAGCATTACGCTGGCGACGAGCCAATCGGGCACGGCATCTTCCGCGCAGCCGGGTGGCCACGCAAGGCGGGTACCCCCCAGGATGCCGCCGTCAAGCATGATGGTATCGGGCCACGAGAATTCCAGGGGACGTTCAGGCGGGCAGAAGGCTGCCACCGCGTCGGCGGCCGCGTTCATCACGCCATAAAGGACGCGGCGGGCGTCGGACAAAATTTGCTCGGGCTCAAGAACCAGCGCGAATTCCACCGTATCGAACCGGCGCACCCAGACCAGGGTACCAGCCCCCTCGGTTGCTGCGATTTCCTTGGCATGGACGAACGCGTCGCCACGCTCGCGCAGGGCGACGACGGTGTAACCCGGCGGCAGATCCAGCCGCGAGTTATGAGACGCGTCATGACTGATTGGGCCGTCGGCGGGCACGCATCCGCTCCTTGGGTGAATGATAACCGGGTAGGGCGACACAATACAGGGTCGCTTTTCTTTGAGACCTATGAAGGCTTCGGCTCGATTTGCAAGTGTTCCCGACGTATAGAGGGGCTGCCGCTTTGTTCCCACCGACCCGAAAGCCTCACCCCGATGTCGCAATCGCCGCCAAAAATCATTGTGTGCTCATGCCAGGACACGATGCCGCTCGATACAGCAAGCCTGGCAAAAGGGTGTCCCGGGTCGACCATCACAGCGGCGCGGCATCTCTGCCGGACCGAGCTTGAGACGTTCAAAGCA
>JANOVN010000306.1:0-1531 GCA_031417455.1 Hyphomicrobiaceae bacterium
GTCCCAAAAACCCCAAGCCATGCTCCGCAAGCCTGGCTCCAGCCTGAGCCCCGTGCCTGGCAAATGCCGCAGTCCTGGCAAGCTTCGCCGCTGTCCGCACCCGCTTCTTTTCGGATTTCATATCAACCACGGCACCAACCCTTACCGTCATCCCGGCGAAGGCCGGGACCCAAGCAACCCTCAATTTATCGCAAGCCCCGCTCCAATCACAGCAAAACCAATTCAAAATTAGCCAATTGTGCGGATCAGTCGACTGGCCTCTTGGACAGAACACTGCCTAACACCATATGAGGCTTGCGTTCATCCCGGCCACTGCCGAGTTGATGACACGCTCAAAGGAGCCGTCCATGCTGTTGTAATAGCAGGGCATACCATCCGCACGTGGCGTCAGATGCGCCAAAATTCCAAACTCATCCATCCCTGAGCCACCGCCCATGCCACTACGGCCTTGGCGGCAAATTTCCATATTCATCGAGAGGCGGCCCCTTTGCGGGTCAGGTCAACCATGTCTCAGTTTCAAATTCCCGACTTCAACACGAAACGCTTTCCCATCGGCCGCACGGTCGCGGCGGCCCTCCTGCTGAGCGCCACCTACGTACTGCTGTCGGGCTCCCTGTTCCGCATCAAGCAGAACGAGGTCGGTTATGTCACGCGCTTTGGCAAAGTCCAGAACGCCGAAAAAGGCCCGCTCCAGCCCGGCCTGCATTTCAAGCTGCCCATCATCGACGATTCCGACGAAATCTCAACTTCGACCGACACCATCAAAATCCCGGCGATGAAGGCGTTCACCCGCGACACGCAGGAAGTCATGCTGCAGATCTCGATCACCTACAACGTCCCCCCGGCATCGGCTTATCACCTCATGTACGAGGTTGGCCGCTCGGGCAATATCGACATCGGCCACAACCTCGAAGCCATCACCAATGATCGCGTCCGCACCATCGTGAGCCGCCGCGACGTGACCGAAATGGCCGGCGAAGGCCGTGAAAAAATCGTCGCCGAGATCAAGACTATGATCGCGTCCGAGCTAAAGCGACTATTCCGCGTCGAAGTGCAGGATGTGCAGATCCCAATGCTCGACTTCTCGTCCCAATACAAAGAGGCCGTGAACCGCTCGACGCTTGCTCGCGCCCAGCGCTTGCAGGCCGAGCAGGACCGCGAACGCGCCCGCGTCGAGGCCGAAACCGTGGTCGTCAAAGCCAAGGGTGACGCCGACAGCCAGTACGCCCGCGCCGAAGGCCAAGCCCGTTCCAACCTCACCCAGGCCAAGGCGGAAGCCGAGGCAACCAAGCTGCGCGGTGAAGCCGAAGCAGCAGCCATCCACGCCAAAATCGCAGCCGCCGGCGGCATCGACGGCTTTACCCGCCAAACCCAGGCCCAGGCTTCGCTCAACTGGAAAGGCGACGTCCCCCGCCTCATGCTCGGCGGCAATACAGGCGGCGCTGGCTCCCCCCAGTTCCCCCTGGTGATCCCCCTCCAGACCGACAAGTAATACCAGCGGGCATAAGTTCTGACTTATGCGCGCTGGTAT
>JANOVN010000307.1:0-4830 GCA_031417455.1 Hyphomicrobiaceae bacterium
CCCCTCTGAAACGGACCAGCCCAGAATAGTTCGCCGCCAACCCACGGGGATAACTTTCTAAGATAAAATGTCACAAGCCCGTAGGGCGCAATAGCAAAGCGTATTGCGCCAGCCACGAGATCGCTCTCTGAATCCCGAGCCACGACGCGCAAGCGCCGATGCGACTTTGGCACCCAGCGCGGCCCTCGCGGAGGCGCTACAGCGCCGTGAGTGCTCTAAAGCGCCGCCTGAGCCTGAACGGCCACCAGCTTCGACTGATCGGTGGACTTCACGCGCAGCTCGGTCATCTTCCACCACAAACCGCGCCGTTCCAGCACGCACGCAATCGTCCGCTCCGGTGCCGCCTTGTCGATCATGTCCATTTCAAACCGGTCGAGACTGGCAAACTCGGCCCGTGTCACCCGCGACCAGACCTTCCGCATCCGCACCCATATCGGTGGCCGCGCCGCCGTGTCCTCACCGGCGATCCTGGTCTGATACGTCTTTCTGATCCCAAGCAAACCAGACATGCCCGTCGGGGTCACGGTTGTATCGACGAACTTATCCAGCGCACCTTGACCGACATAAGACTTGATCCGCTGCCAAACCGTTGGGGTCGCTGGAGCTTCCTTCATTTCGCCCGTCGCGCTGAACGCGAACTTCCCCAGCGATTCCTTGAGCGTCGCCCGAACGCTGGTCCACTCGATTTTCCCTTCAAGGTAGTCACTGTCGCCAGCCTTGATCGCCTCGCGGATCGTCCACGCCGTCATGAACGGCGTCGCGACATACCCACCGGCAAGCATTCCCAAAACCGCGCACACCAATAGCAATCGCCGCACAAGCTTCATCAAGCCGTCATCCCAGATCAAAAATCGTCACTGTCATCCTTAAAGAGGACAAATAGGGCACGGATCTGGCAATCCCAGTACCTGCGACGAAAGACCGTTTCAACCAGAACGGTAACAAACCGCCCGCTTTGGCCCGCCTTAGATATCGAGAACCTTAAATATCGCGGGGACGCTCGCCCTTCTTCTTTGCAGGTGCCGGCACCGGGGCCACCTCCGACGTCGTCTTACAAATCGACTTCAACGCTTGCCATTCGCTATCGCTGAGCGCTGGCGTCGCTGCATAGGCGGGCTGTCCGGCAAACAAGGCCAGACGCTCGGCTGTGCTGGGATGCGTCCGCAGCATATCCAAAGCGTCGTCGGCCGATTTTCGCGGCTTCGCATCGCGCTCCTCACCAGACATCCGGGCTGTGCGCCTGAAAAAGTCCATGATCCCCTGGGTCGCGATCCCGCCGCGTTTGAGGATCGCAATCGCATGCAGGTCTGCCTGCCGTTCCGCCTGCCGCGAATAGCCAAGCTGGGCCAGATAAAGCCCGACATTGGCGAGCGACCCGCCGCTGCCACCCAGGATGATCTCAGTTGCCGCCATCAATCCAACCGAACGGATAATGCCGGTTTCGGGATGCAGATCGAGCCCGTGCCCCATTTCATGCGCCAGCACGCCAGCCACCTCATCGGGACTATCCGACGTCTCCAGCAACTTTCGCATGATCACAATCTGCTCGCCCGGTGCTGCGAACGCATTCACCACATCGGCATCGACCACCGACACCGTAAAATCGGCCTTCCGCCCGGCAGCCTCCGACAATCGCTTGGCCAGCGTCTCCAGCGCTGCCTTCCCCGCCGCCTGTGTGCAAACCCGCCGCCCGCCGCTCATCGAGCGCACCACCTCGCGTCCAAGCGTCGCCCGCACCTCGCGCGGCATCAGACCAGCCAGACTGCGCGCGGGCGAAAAATCGGTCACATAGATAAGCGCGGCAACGCCAGCAGCGATGGCTGCAACCCAAACGAACGGCCGCAAACCCTGCCACCGCCGCGACCGCGCGGTGACATGGGGCGCATGGTCCGCCAGATCGCGAACGAAGCCCGCCTCGGCGACATACAAAGTCCCGCCCTTGCGTCCCGGCTCGTGCAGCATGACGTCGCTCGATTTCGACGTCAGATGTTCGGCAATCTCCAGCTCTCTGAGCGGCCATCGCAATTGCGGCAGACCGTTGGCGTGCGAAATGACCAGCACCTCACCGTCAAACGTCACACGCACATCGTGCGACACCGCCGTCCGGCCATCGCTGAAACGGCCATCGAATACGCGCGGCAAGCCTGCGGTCTGTCGAATCGTCATGGCGTCCTGTTTGCTGAAGTTCTGGCGTTTGGCTGAACAAATTCAATCAGCCCAGTCTTATACCAAACCGCATAAGTACTGACTTGTGCGGTTTGGTATCCGCGCGTGGGGTTGGTGGGGCGGCCACGCGCAAAGTGAAGAGAATACCAGCGCGCAGCCTGTCGATCGAAGAGTCACAAATTCTGCGGGCTGGTATTACCACGCGCCCGACCCGAGCGCACGCTGCCCCAAAATCGCTGCTGCCTCAAGCCTGCCTCACGAACGCCCCTCAACAAACCAATCTCGGCCTCACCACCGGCCAACTGCACGGTTAACACTTCCTCCGCTAACTCTAAGACAGGATCCGACCTTGCACGACCTCCTCAACCCCCCGAATCTATCGCCGGGCCAGTCAATCGTTCAATCAACCGTGACTGTGGCTCACTCGCCACGACACAGCCCGGCACATGCCTCTTTTGGGCCACAAACGAGGACGAGTTTACCCCCACTGAGATTCTTCAGGCCCGCACCTGCGTTTTTCGTTTCACCGGTTCGATTTGAGCCAAAAGCGTCAAAGCCGCACGCTTACCTGTTGAGAGCGGCTATCAGCGTTTCTATGGTCACGCCGGTTCGAGCATAAAGAGCGCTCGAAATTTGTGCCCTTAAGATCCCGCTGAGAGGAAAGAGAACGATGACCGCGAAGCCGACGTTTGATAAATCCAAGTTGCCCAGCCGTCATGTGACGCAGGGCCCGTCGCGCGCGCCGCATCGCTCGTACTATTACGCCATGGGCCTGACGCAAGAACAGATCGACCGCCCCTTCGTCGGCGTCGTCTCGGCATGGAACGAAGCAGCCCCTTGCAACATCGCCCTGATGCGCCAAGCCCAATCGGTCAAGGCCGGCGTCAATGACAGCGGCGGCACCCCGCGCGAATTCTGCACCATCACCGTCACCGACGGCATCGCCATGGGCCACCAGGGCATGAAGTCGTCGCTCGTCTCGCGCGAAGTCATCGCCGACTCAATCGAACTCACCATGCGCGGCCACTGCTACGACGCCATGGTCGGCCTCGCTGGCTGCGATAAATCCCTCCCCGGCGTGATGATGGCCATGCTGCGCCTCAACGTGCCCTCGGTCTTCATGTACGGCGGCTCCATCATGCCGGGCCGTTACAATGACAAGGACGTCACCGTCCAAGACGTCTTCGAAGGCGTCGGCAACTTCGCCGCTGGCAAGATGACCGAAAAAGAACTCTGCGCCCTCGAAAAGGTCGCGTGTCCCGGTGCTGGCGCATGCGGTGGCCAGTTCACCGCCAACACTATGGCCTGCGTCGCCGAAGCCATTGGCTTGGCGCTCCCCGGCTCGTCGGGTGCCCCCGCCATCTATGAAAGCCGCGACGCCTACGGCACTGCAAGCGGCCAGGCGGTCATGAACCTGCTCGCCCTCAACCTGCGCCCGCGCGACATCGTCACGCGCAAGGCGCTGGAAAACGCCGCCACCATCGTTGCCGCCACCGGCGGCTCCACCAACGGCGCGCTCCATCTTCCCGCCATGGCCCACGAAGCCGGCATCGATTTCGACCTGTTCGAAGTCGCCGAAATCTTCAAGCGCACGCCCTACATCGCCGACCTGAAACCGGGCGGCAAATACGTCGCCAAGGACGTGTTCGACATCGGCGGCGTTCCCCAGATCATGAAGGCCCTGCTCGACGGCGGCTTCCTGCACGGCGACTGCATGACGGTGACCGGCAAGACCATTGCCGAAAACCTCAGCACTGTTGTCTTCAACACCAACCAGAAGGTCGTCTACCCGACCTCCAATCCGATCACGCAAACCGGCGGCGTCGTCGGCTTGAAGGGCACCCTCGCCCCCGACGGCGCGATCGTCAAAGTCGCTGGCATGGCGAACCTCAAGTTCTCCGGGCCCGCCATCTGCTTTGACTGCGAAGAAGACGCCTTCGCCGCCGTTCAGGCCCGCAAATACAAGGATGGCGACGTCTTCGTCATCCGCTACGAAGGCCCGCGCGGCGGCCCCGGCATGCGTGAAATGCTCTCGACCACCGCAGCCCTTTACGGCCAGGGCTCGGGCGACAAAGTGGCCCTCATCACCGATGGCCGCTTCTCGGGCGCAACGCGCGGCTTCTGTGTCGGCCATGTCGGCCCAGAAGCTGCCATTGGCGGCCCGATTGCCCTCGTCCAAGACGGCGACATCATCCATCTCGATGCCGTCAACGGAACCATGGACCTCGAGGTCTCGCCCGCCGAACTTGAACGCCGCCGCGCCTCCTGGACCCCGCGCCAAACGATCTACCGCAGCGGCGCAATCGCGAAATTTGCAGACCAGGTTGGTCCAGCCCGTCAAGGTGCTGTGACCCACGCTGGCGGAAAGGCTGAAGTTGTTTGCTACGCCGATATCTAGAGCATTTTCCGACCGAAGTGGATACCGGTTCGGCGTAGAAAATGCGACAAAACAAGAACCTTGTGCGGCGTTCCGATTCCGTAGGATCGGAACGTGCTCTAGGTCGCTGTTTGGCTTGATGATCGCAGGCGTCCTGGCAACGGGCGTCCTGGCAACCAGTTTGCCAGGACAGTCCGGCCATGCCGCCGAAGCCGCCAAAGAAGCCGTTCAATACAAGACACCCGCAGCCGCCCACCAGGCAGGGCTGACGGCCTACAAGCGCGGCG
>JANOVN010000308.1:0-5503 GCA_031417455.1 Hyphomicrobiaceae bacterium
GGCAGATCATGTCGGCAATCGGCTTACTGTCGCAAATTCCCAAGCCAACGGATGACGATATCGACAAGGCCATGGACGGCAATGTTTGTCGCTGTTGCACGTATCAGCGCATCCGGGCTGCCATTCACGAGGCGGCTAGCGCGGTTTGAACACTCGCTCGGCGGAACATAGCGACGTTCCTGTCATTTGATTTTCGTAGCAGGAGAACCGGCATGGCGTACGGCAAGCGGCGGGCAGGGTTGGGATTGTTTGTGTTTTCCGTTAGTTTGGGGATGGCGTGTTGGGCTTATCAAGGCGTGCGTGATGGCACCGGGTTGTTATTGAGTACTCCTGCGCTGGCCGCCGAAAGCAGCGATCTATTCGCGCCGATTTCCGTCGTTCTCAACCATCCACGCTGTATGAATTGCCACCCACGCGACGACCGGCCGCGGCAGAGCAACGACCGCCACGAGCACCTGCAGAATGTGGTGCGGGGCGACGACGGGCTTGGGTTTGTCAACATGCGCTGCACGAGTTGCCATCGGGAAGAGAACAATTCCAACAGCGGCGTGCCTGGTGCTCCACTGTGGCATCTCGCGCCGCTGTCCATGGGGTGGCAAGGCTTGAATGACGCCGAACTTTGCACAACGCTGAAGGATGAAAAGCTCAACGGTGGCAAGAATGTCGCCGCGCTCATTGCACATATGGATAAGGACAAGCTCGTATTGTGGGGCTGGGAGCCCGGTGGCAAGCGCGATCCTGTTTCAACGCCACACGCGACCTTCATCACGCAACTCAAGGCTTGGGCTGCCGCTGGTTCGCCTTGCCCTGCCTCATCGAAGTAAATTCTGCGCCCGACGCGGCTCAACGGAGGTTGTCATGACCAACTCGTCTCTCACCGATATTTTTAAGCTGCCCGTCGATGTCGCATTCGGTCCCGCGCCAGAGTCGAGTCGCCGTACGTTCCTGAAATTGTCGGGGGCTGGTTTGGTGCTTGGACTGGCTGCTCCTCAACTTGGCGGTTCAGCACAGGCTGCAGCGCCCGCGGCGAACGGATTGGCAGCTGACGCCTTCGTGCGTATCGCGCCAGACAATACCGTCACCGTCATCATCAAGCATCTCGACAAGGGGCAGGGCGCGGCGACCGGGCTTGCCACGCTCGTGGCCGAAGAACTCGATGCGGGTTGGGCGCAGATCAGGACCGAGTTCGCGCCATCCGATCCGGTCAAATACAAGAACTTCGCGTTCGGCGTGCAGGGCGTGGGCGGCTCGACGGGGCTTGCGAATTCCTATGAGCAGTACCGCCGGGCCGGAGCAACCGCCCGGGCGATGATCGTTGCGGCGGCGGCCAAAGAATGGGGTGTGCCGGTTGGCGACGTGTCGGTGACGAACGGCGTCGTCTCCATCAAATCTGGCAAGACGGCCACACTGGGCGCCATGGCAGAAGCGGCTGCCAAGCAGGCCGTGCCGACGAATGTGACGCTCAAGTCGCCGGACAAGTTCGTCTACATCGGCAAGAGTTTTCCGCGCGTCGACTCTGTCATTAAGACCAACGGCGCCGCGAAATACACCATCGACCAGCAGATGCCGGACATGCTCGTTGCCGTCATCGCGCGACCGCCGAAGTTTGGTGCGACGGTGGCCTCGTTTTACGCAACGGCTGCAGAAAAAACGCCGGGCGTCGTCGCTGTGGTGAAGGTTCCGCAGGGCATGGCTGTGCTGGCGAAATCGACCTGGGCCGCCATCAAGGGGCGCGAGGCGCTCAAGATCAGCTGGGACGAGAGTAAGGCGGAAAAGCGCAGCACGGCAGACATTCTTTCCGAATACAAGGCGCTGCTCGACAAACCAGGACTGGTGGCTCGCAAGGACGGTGACGCGGAAGCCGCGCTCGCCAAAGCTGCCAAGGTCGTTTCTGCTGATTTCGAGTTCCCCTATCTTGCCCATGCGCCGATGGAGCCGCTGGATTGCGTTGTGCGATACGACGGCTCGTCGGCTGAGATCTGGACTGGATCGCAGTTGCAGACTGTGGATCACGGGATGGCGTGCTCCGTGCTCGGCTTAAAGCCGGAGGCTGTGCAATTGCATACGTTGTGGGCTGGCGGATCGTTTGGACGGCGCGCGATTGCGGATGCCCATTTCGTGGCGGAAACCTGCGCCATCGCGAAGGCCTATGGCAAGCCGGTGCCGATCAAGGTGATCTGGACCCGCGAGGACGACATCAAGGGCGGGTATTACCGGCCTTTGTATGTCCATCGTCTACGGGCAGGGCTCGACAAGGACGGCAACATCGTCGCGTGGCATCACCGCATCGTGGGGCAATCCATCATGGCGGGCACCGCGTTTGAGTCCATGAGCGTCAAGGGCGGAATTGACCGCACGTCCGTCGAGGGTGCCGATACGTTGCCGTATGCCATCCCCAACCTGTCGGTTGAGTTGCATACCGTGAAGATCGGCGTTCCCGTGCTGTGGTGGCGATCAGTCGGCGCGACACACACCGCGCACGCGACCGAGCACATGATCGATCTGCTCGCCAAGGAAGCCGGCAAGGACCCTGTCGCGTTCCGGCAAGGTATGCTCAAGGACAAGCCGCGTCATGCGGGGGCGTTGAAGCTCGCGGCTGAAAAAGCCGGTTGGGGATCTCCTGTGCCTGCCGGGACGACGCGGGGCGTGGCGTTGCACGAGAGCTTCAAATCGTACGTCGCGCAGATCGCCGATGTGGCTTTGAAACCGGACGGCACGTTCAAGGTGGTGCGCGTCGTCTCGGCCATCGACTGCGGGATCGCGGTCAACCCCGATGTCGTTCATGCGCAAATGGAAGGCGGGATCGGTTTTGGCTTGGGGGGAGCTTTACGCGGTGAAATCACGCTCAAGGGCGGCGAGGTCGAGCAATCGAACTTCGATGGTTACGCGCCGCTGCGGATGTCGGACATGCCCAAGGTCGAAAGCTATATCGTGGTGTCGGGCGAAGCGCCGTCAGGGGTCGGTGAACCCGGCACGCCGGTGGTGCTGCCAGCCGTCGCCAATGCGCTTTTTGCAGCAACTGGTCAACGCACGCTGCGGTTGCCGATGTCCAAGCAGACGTATAAAGGGGCTTAACGCTTAGAAAGTGAAGGCCAGGGGACTCGTCCCCTGGACCCCATACCATAGGGGCATTGAGGGCATTGCAATAGAGCGCGGTCGCCCAATAGCCCGCCTTCATTCCTTGTGCAGCAACTGCGCGATTTTGCGCTGTTCCCACTTCATCATCAGGATGGAGACTGGCCCGTAGACGCTAAGGCCATGAATTAAAAGGCCAATTCCCCAGCCGAGCAGGGCCCACAACGACCACCAGACTTCGTCCTCGTTGAAAAAATTGATGGCAATCAGCACCAGATTGACCACGACGTAAATTCCGCAGTGGACGTAGAATGTCTTGATCTCCTCGATCCGCATTCGGGCGATGATCATATTCGCTTCTTCGCTCATGGCCACTCCTCGAGGCGCCCGCCGCGCACACTCTGCTTGTGCCTATCTGGATATTATCACGGGCCCGTTGCTGCGCACAACGTAAACCGGGGGACGGTACCGTCGCAGCCAGACCTGATACGTCAGCGCCTTTACTCGGCTGCCTGTCGGCCAACGAGATTACGCAGCCGTTCCGAAGCACGGGACCAAAGAATATCTACCAGTTCGGCGGAGCCCCTAGGCAGTGTTTCTTTTTTTGCAAAGAGACCTGATGCCTCGCCAAGTTTTTTGATTTCGGCAGCCCTCATACTGAGGAACGTCCGCCGGAACTCTTCCGCGCCGCTCATTGCAACGAGGACTGGGTCGGTTGCTGCGAGCGCTTCTTCACCGCGGTATGTCACTGTGTAACCGACCGCCTCGATCAACCTGCGACCGAAAGCGGGATTGGCCAGAGCCTCCTGTCGAATGATCGAGAAGAACGTATCAAGTGCTTTGGCCGGATCGACATGTTTCGACACTGGAAACTCCTCAGATTCGTGAGCCTGTCATTTGAGTATAGCTTGTTTGAGCGCCTGCGTCATCGGACGAACATTGCTTGAAAATGAGCCATATTTCTGAGCGTAAGTCCGCCATCGCCCAGACAAATTTTCGCTAGCCAAATATACGTCATTTGCCATCTTCACGGGGGGATCAATCACATGGCAAGTCCTCCGAAGCAGGTCGAGCGTCCGCCGTTGGAAGTTCGTATCTGAATATTTCGAAATGACCACGTATAAATTCTCAGTCGGATCGATATTCATTCTCTTCAGACCGCTAAACCGAAAATCGTGCAAGCTCTTCGTAGATACATAATCTGCAATTGTGGGAGCCACAATACACTCCGCAATCGTGAGCCCAACACGCGACAGTGTGCCAAAGCCCGGCGGACAATCAATTAGAACGAAATCAAACTGACCCGAAATCCGGCTGAGTGCGCCATCAAGCAACCGAGTCAGGCGATCTATCGGATCATGCCCAGCTGCGTATGCAAGCCGATCCGATTCATAAATATCGAACCACAGCTTGGGTACCGCTGGTAGCAGCGAAATTCGACCATGTGTTCCATTCGTGCGCAATTCGGTTAAATCGCTGCAACTCGGCACGAGATAGGATTCAAGCTCTGATTGATCGCCGCCCAATAAATCCAAGCTTCGCCCATCAGCAAGAAAATCGGGGAAGCACTTGCGCGCCCGCTCCGCACTTTCGAGTTGGTCCTCAGACAGCAACATGGAACTCGTGCTAGCCTGAGGGTCCAGGTCGAGGACCAGTATCCGGTCGCCCGCCAGAGCCCAGTGCTCCGCCAAGAACAAGGTCGTCGTAGACTTTCCTACCCCACCCTTCAAATTCGCAACCGCGATCCTTTTCATGACGACGGTACCTTGGTCATGCGATCAATGGTCTCTTTTATCTTCTGCTGCCCCGACTGGCTGATGCGTTCTTCGATGAATTCATCTGTAAGGCTGCTTGACAATTCATTCCGCGGCGGGAAATGACGAATTTCATATTGTGATGCATCCGATGGCTTGTGGGCTATGATCAGTCCCACGCCGTGTTCTTTGCAACTCCATTCAATTTCATCCAACTTCTTGTCGACGACCGCGTTTCGGTTCCAAACAAGAAATGCGTAGTTCACAAAGCTCTTGTGAGCCAGAGCTTCGTGGACTGCCAGCGCATCAACAGTGGCCGGTAACTTCACCTCGAAGCTATACAGATCGATCTTAATTTCAGGGGAATATTTCGGTCGCGTAATGCCGACCGCGGCAAGATCTGGCCGAGTCCATCTTCCGCCACGCGAACCGCCCACACGCGATATTTCTTCAGCTACTAATGACATGCTGCCGAATCGGGGGTGTATGCGCCTATAGAACTCCAAATTTAAAAACGACCTGACATACGGATAAAGCTCTTGTTCGACACTAAACAGTTCCGGCTCGCCCCAAGAATTCACGCATCACCCCCTGAAATACTAAGAAGATGATGTCACGATCAGGCGATGCCTGCAATCACTAGACGCACGTTCCGCCGACGCCCCTCGAACTCC
>JANOVN010000309.1:0-9072 GCA_031417455.1 Hyphomicrobiaceae bacterium
CCGCACGCACGCCAGATAGCTCACGTCCGTATAAACCTTGCGCGTAAACACTGGATAATCGGGTAGCCCCGCCTCCTGCGCCCGCTTGATCTCAGTGTCCCAATACGCACCCTTGACGAGCCGCACCGACACCCGCTTGCCCGATGTTTCCGCCAGCCGCCGCAGCCAGCGCAACACCGGCATCGCGCGCTTGCCATACGCCTGCACCGCGATTCCCATGCCCGCCCAGTTGTCGAGTGCTGGATCAGCCATCACCGCCCCAAACATCGCCAGCGTAGGCTCCAGCCGGTCCTGCTCCTCCGTGTCGAACGTCACCGGCACATTGCGCACCCGGGCCGCCCTGGCGAGCGTCAACAGCCGCGGCAACAACTCGTTCTGCAACCGCTGCTCTTTCCCCGCCTCAAAGCGAGGATGCAGCGCCGAAAGCTTGATAGAAATCGACGGCCGCCCCATCAGCGCATCCGGGTGCACCGAGGTCAGCGGCCCAACAGCGGCCCCAATCCCCTCAATCGCTGCCAAGTACCGCTCGAAATACCGCTGCGCATCGGCGTCCGTTCGCGCCGCCTCGCCCAGCATATCGTATGAAAACCGGTAGCCCTGCGCTTCCAGCGGCTTAGCGCGCGCTATTGCGTCCTTGATCGTCTCGCCCAGCACGAATTGATCGCCAAGCAGGCGCACCGCCTGTCTTACCGCCTGCCGGATCACCGGCTCGCCCGACCGCGCCACCATCCGCTTCAGCGCCGTCACCGGATTGTTGCTGCGCGCATCGCGATACCGCACCACGCGCCCGGTCAGCATCAACCCCCAGGTCGACGCGTTGACCCACAAGCTATCGGAATGCCCGCGATGCTTGTCCCATTTGCCATCGGAAATCTTTTCCGCAATCAACTGATCGGCGGTCTCCGCATCCGGTATCCGCAGCAGGCTCTCGGCCAGACACATGAGGATCACGCCCTCATCGCTCGACAGCCCGTATTCCTTCATGAACGCGTCGATCCCGGCGAGTTTGCCCGACACCCCGCGCGCTTGGCTGACAATACCGCGCGCCACATCGCCTGCCCGAACCCGCTCGTCGGCCGTAAACACCGCCCGCTCAACAAGCTCGCCCACAAGCCGCCTTTCATCCAGCAGATGATGCGCGGAAATCTCATCGAACGGGGGCAATCCCAACAGCCACTCGCTGCGGCCAGTTCCTTCCGGCCTTGCCTTCGCCGACCTCGGCTTCGAGCGGCTGATGGGGGACGTCCTGTCCGTAATCATGCAGTCCTTCCGGGAAATATGACCGTCAAAAACGCGAAACGCGACCAACGCCGGCAAACTCGACTCAATATGTAGGCATCTCCATACCAAATTTCCCCTCCCCCCGCCTCTCTTGTCATCCCGTGCGCACTGCAACATTCTTATGGTGCAGCGCAGACACGGGACCCAGGAGCCACACGCTGCGGCCAACGTGTTTCAGTTGAATCAACCCACCAGACCCTTGATATATGCCCAAACGCCACAACCCCGAGCCCTCCCATGCCCCAATCTTCTTCGCCCCCCGCCATCGCCACCACCGTCACGGCCCTGCGGTTGGCAATAGCTGCAATCCGCGCGGCCGGCGGCACCGTCGCCCTCGTCCCGACCATGGGCGCCTTGCACGACGGCCACCTCGACCTCGTGCGCCTCGCCAAGACCAAAGCCTCCCATGTCGTGGTCTCCATTTTCGTCAACCCCAAGCAGTTCGCCCCCCACGAAGATTTCGACCGCTACCCCCGCCAGCTCGACGCCGACGCCGCCAAACTCTCCCCACTCGAAACAAACCTGATCTGGGCCCCCACGCCCGCGCAAATGTACCCAGACGGCTTCGCGACCCGCATTGATGTGGCAGGTGCCGCCCTCGGCCTCGAAACCGATTTCCGCCCCCACTTCTTCGGCGGCGTCGCAACCGTGTGCTGCAAGCTCTTCAGCCAAGTCACCCCCAACGTCGCCATCTTCGGCGAAAAAGACTACCAGCAGCTCACCGTCCTTAAGCAAATGGTCGCCGATCTCAACCTGCCGCTGACCATCATCGGCGCACCCACCCGCCGCGAACCAGACGGCCTCGCCCTCTCCTCCCGCAACGCCTACCTCTTGCCCGCCGAGCGTGCCATCGCCCCCGCCCTCAATCGCGCTATGACCGCCTGCGCCACAGCCATTCAGTCCGGCACCTCCATCCAGCAGGCAACCTCCGCCGCCACCGCCGCCGTCCTCGCCGCCGGCTTCAAATCCGTCGACTACATCGCCGTCCGCGACGCTGAGACGTTAGCGGAAATCGCCACTTCCCCGTCTCCCCCGGGGGAGAGGGTTTTGGTGACGGGCGATAAGAGCGTGAAGGATCAACTTCGCATCCTCGCTGCGGCCTGGCTCGGCAAAACCCGCCTGATCGACAACATCGGCGTCCAAAAAAGTTCCACCCGGACAGAAAAATAAACCAGACGATAATATCGGAACGATCTCCCCCGCCTGAGCGTCTTCTCCCCGTGTTCAACATGAAATGAGGAAGAACTCCGATGAGCGGCACTTCAGACAAGGCCAAAGGCTACGCCAACGAAGTAGCAGGTTCGGTTAAGAAAACCGTCGGCGAGGTGGTCGGCAATGACCGGCTCGTGGTCGAAGGCGAAGTTCAAAAGATCAAGGGCGAAGGTCAAGTTGCCGTCGGTAACGTGAAAGACGCCGTCAAAGATGGCGCAAACAAAGTCGCCGACGCGATCAATCGCAAACTCTAAAGCGATCAAATAGATCGAAAAGGCCGGTCAGAAATGGCCGGTCTTTTTGTTACTCAATGGAGTAGGTCATGGCCACGATCAACGATCCAAATACGCCAGTCACAAATCCAGCGCCTCCCATCGAAATACCGCCGACTGAACCTACCCCGCCGGTCCTCGACCCCAACCCGTCGCCGCCCCAGCCAACCGACCCAATTGCTCCCCCGCAAGGCGATCCCCCCGCGCCGCCGGTCAAAGGTTGAACGTGGCTCACTCGTCCGCGCGCTGGACTGCCGACGACGTTAACCGGCTTGCCAATTCCCATTGCATCCTATTCTATTCAAACTCCGGATGCCGAATTTCAATATCCGGGCAACTGAATGATATTTTGACCGGGGGAATCGATGCAACGCTTACTCTTCGCGTACCTCGCCCTGTTGACTTTCACCTCCGCAAGCCTGGCGGACGACCTGGAAAACTGCCGGAAAAATCGCGGCCCAGCCGCCATGTCCGCCTGTGATCGCATCATCACCTCCAGCGAGTCGTCCCCAAAAAACGTCGGCACAGCGCTCATCGATCGCGGCCAGCAACACTATGAAAACAAAAACTACGACAAAGCCATTGCCGACTTCACGAGGGCGATGACGTATAATCCGCCCTATGTTCAACTGGCCTACGGCAATCGCGGCAATTGCTACTACATGAAAGAACAAAACGACATCGCCATTGAAGACTACACCCGCGCCATTGAAATCGACGGCCAATACGTCGCCGCATACACAGCGCGCGGATTACTTTACGAAAAGGTCGGAAAAATCAAAAATGCCCGCGCCGACTTCGAGCAAGCCCTCGAGTCCAAATCCATTTTTAGCGACACAAAATGGGGCCACGAAACGGCCCGCGACCACTTGAAAAAACTCAACAGCGAGTAATGCCTGCCATCCCGGCGCCGAGGCCGCCACCAGCAAACCTGTTTACGCAAAAAAAACCAAATAAAAACAAGAGTTTAATTGACAACTAGGATTCAACCGCAACCCCCTTATCCACCACGCCGCAGGCCGCGCACGCCGGTTTGTCTTGATTTTGCAACACCGCTGTGTCAGCACAATCTCGGATCGAGCGCAGGGCTGCCGTTTGCTTCTCATTTGAGGCCGCCCCTAAAATCATATGCCGCCTCCCGGTGATCCATTCCCGCGTAAGTGCGATCCGTTGGCTTTGGCCGTCGCAGCACATACGAGGCAACCATGCGCTCCATCAGCCGCGCCTCCGCGCCATAAGGGCTCGCAGGCGGATTTTGCCTGTCGACGGAGATTTATCTTTTGGAAACTAACACCTTTGCTGCGCCCAAATCCTTTGCGGAACTGGGGCTCAGCGCCAAGGTCCAGCAGGCGATCATTGCCTCTGGCTATACGACCCCCACGCCCATTCAGGAGCAAGCTATCCCGGTCGCGATGGCCGGTCGCGACGTTCTCGGTATCGCCCAGACCGGCACCGGCAAGACCGCGTCATTCACCTTGCCCATGATCAGCCGCCTGGAAACGGGCCGCGCCCGCGCCCGCATGCCGCGCTCGCTGATCTTAGCACCCACCCGTGAACTTGCAGCCCAAGTGGCGCAGAGCTTCGAGAAATACGGCATCAACCACAAACTCGATGTCGCCCTTCTCATCGGCGGCGTGTCGATGGACGAGCAAACCAAAAAGCTTGAGCGCGGCGTCGATGTCCTCATCGCCACCCCCGGCCGCCTGATGGATCATTTCCAGCGTGGCCGCGTCATGCTGATGGGCGTCGAAATCCTCGTCATCGACGAAGCCGACCGCATGCTCGACATGGGCTTCATCCCCGATATCGAAAAGATCTGCAAGCTGTTGCCGCCGCGCAAGCAGACGCTGTTTTTCTCGGCCACCATGCCCGCCGAAATCACCCGCCTCACCAACCAATTCCTGGTCGATCCGGTCCGCATCGAAGTCGCCCCTCCCGCCACGTCGGCCAAGACCATCACGCAAAGCTTCGCCTATTGCCCGACGGGCGAAGACTGGGCCAAGCGCGACACCCTCCGCACCCTCCTGCGCGGCCCCGGCGTCCGCAACGCGATCATCTTCGCCAACCGCAAGGTCGAAGTTGCCATCTTACTGAAATCTCTCGTTAAACACGGCTTTAATGCCGGTGCCATCCATGGCGACATGGACCAAAAGGCGCGCATGGAAACCCTCGACAAGTTCCGCAACGGCGACATTGCGTTCCTCGTCGGCAGCGATGTCGCCGCCCGAGGTCTCGACATTCCCGACGTCAGTCACGTCTTCAACTATGACCTGCCGCGCGACAAGGACGACTACGTCCACCGCATCGGCCGCACGGGCCGCGCCGGCAAGGAGGGCCACTCTATCTCCCTCGTCACGGCCTACGACCTCAAGCAGCTGCAGGAAATCGAGAAAATGACCGGCGAACCAGCCGTGTGGACTGGACAACCGCCCACAGAGCAAGACTACGCCGATGCTGGCAAGAAGAAGCGCGGCCGCAGCCCAACCGGCGTAGGAGCTGCCCGTCCAAGCGGCACCCGCGAACGGCCGATGCCCCGTCATCCAGAGCGCGGCGGCGAACGTCGCCCCCCGCATGCTCCAGCTGGCAGCCACAGTCATGCCGGACGCCCGCCGCGCCCCCGCGAAGACGATCAGCCGATCCGCCGCGAGATATTAAACACCGGCCAGCGTCGCAGCGCTAACCCAGCTCCCGGCCAAGAGCCACAACCCGATATCTTGAATGCCGGCGCTGCTGACACGCCGCGCGCCCACGAACCGCGTGCGCCACAACATCGTGGCCCACAAGATCGTGGCCCTCAACGCGTCCGCTCCCGTGGCGGCAGAGGTGAAGCCCGCACCGAAGGCCGCAACGAGCCACGCGGCGAAAACAGCAGCGAAGGCAACGACAATCGGCGTAGCCAGCCGCACGCGCGCCCCGACGCCCACCAACCCGAACCGCGTCAAGAACCCCGCTCGCAAAGCGGTCAAGATGGCCGTCAGGACAGCCGTCCGGCGCCACAGCCCCGCGACCGCGAACAGCGTGCTTCCGCTCCCCGCCAAGCTCGTGAACCCCGCCAAGCCCGTGAACCCCGCGAATCCGGTGGACAGCGCGCGCCCCAGCAAACCCGCCCTGACCCAGCTCGCACTGACCAAACTCGCACTGACCAAGCCCGCCCCGAAAACGCCAGTCGTGGCGGCGGCCGTGGCGATGATCGCAACGGCGGCGGCGGCGCTAGCAGCTTCGCCGACAATGTTCCAGCGTTCCTCCAGCGCGCCGTCCGCCCAGCCAAAGCCGCGTCGGAATAGCTTCCTCCCCTACTCCTTGGCCGGACTTGCCTGCCCTCGGGGGCGACCCGAGCGACCCGGCCATGGAGGGGCTACAAAACTGAACTCAAAAACACGCAACCTAAATCCAACGGGCGCGCTTTACTCGTAACCATGGGCCGATCAATTCAGGCCCAAAGGAGCAACGCGCGCCCATGAACGACCTGATCCCGCTCGGCCTGTTCATCGACGCCACGGCCGCAGCCGCCGTCACCGGCAGCCGGTTCGCGCCTGGTCCTTGGTACATGCAGCTCAACAAGCCATCCTGGACCCCGCCGCCGTGGGCGTTCCCCGTCGTCTGGACCACTCTCTACATCATGATCGCCATCGCCGGCTGGAAGGCCTGGCAAGCGCAAGGTTTCGGCCCCCTCGTCGTGATTTGGATCGTGCAATTGATCCTCAACGCCTTATGGTCCTGGATCATGTTCGGTCGCAAACAAATCGGCTGGGCCTTCGCTGACATCGCCGCCTTGTGGCTCGCCATCGCCACTTTTAGCGTCCTGGCATGGCCGGTCAGCCAGATCGCCAGCCTCCTGTTCGTTCCCTACCTCGCCTGGGTCACCATCGCCTTAGTCCTCAACCTCCGCATCTATCAGCTGAACCCCGGTTAGCTCGCCGCCTTCAACGCCGTAATGACCCCGGTAAACACCGCCTGCACCGCAATCGCTGCGACCAAGATACCAAACACCCGCATCAAAACCCGCTGCGCCGTCACACCCAGTAGCCGGTTGAGATCGTGCGAGACGAGCAACAGCGCAAACGTCACCGCCATCACGGCTATCAACGCGACCACCACAAGCGTCAACCCCAGTGGCGAACCATGTGCGTTGGCCGCCATCAGGATGCCGCTGCTCATCGCGCCTGGACCCGCCAACAGCGGCGTCGCAATCGGGAACACCGCAATCTCGTCCTTGTTCTGCGCCTCCTCGCCCTCAAGCGGCGTCAGCCTGAACGCACTGCCGGGCCGGGCGAACACCATGTCGAGTGCAATCAGTAACAAAATGATCCCGCCGGCCGTCTGCAGCGCTGCAATCGACACGCCCAGCTGCCGCAATAACGGCTCACCCAGCAGCGTGAACACCAGCAAAATCCCGCCAGCTATCAGCGTCGCTTTGAGCGCAATCGCGTTGCGCGCAGCCCGGTCCATCTGCGGTGTCAGCGTTGCAAACAACACCGCCGCTTCAACCGGCCCGATGGTCGCAAAAAACGTCGTGATCGACGACAGCAGGCTTGTGATCACGAAACACCCCTTACTCTGGCTCTGTCAGCACTCAATGCAAATGGCTGCCAAACCATTGAATCATCACACCTATTGCAATTCAGCGAACTCCACGTATCTTTCATGCCAGGGAAGAAACGCTCGAGACCAAAAATCATCTCGGGAGACCTGCATGCGCCGCACGAACACGGATTTCGCCGCCCAACTCCAGGGTTATAGCCTGACGACCGCTGAGATCGTCTACCGGCTGCCCGACCACCCAAGCTTGCTCCAGAGCTTCATCTGGCAGGAATACGACCTGTCCCCGGTGTTCCCCAAGCTCAAAGGCTTCCTCGATTTCTGGACCGCCAAGATCGAAGGCAAACTCTACAAAGTCACCGTCGCCCACAGCCAGCTCATCAAACCCGCTGAACTCAAAATGATCAACGCCGAGTTCAGGTGGAACTGAAACCTAATCCACCAAGTTGAAATGACCAAAGAAATAGTTGAACAGATAAAGCGCCGCCGCCGATACCAAAATCAAGCGATAGATAATCCGGCCCGCCAGAACGAAAGCGTCGAGATATCCTTGTTCGGCTTCGTCTAGTTCGAGCGAGTTCGTGTCCATCGCGAAATATTGCGCCGCCGTCCTGGGCGACAAGGCCGAGGCTTTGGGATCAAGAATGACCCCAGAGGGCATCCTCATGAAATCAATGCTAGACATTTGTATCTCCCTCCCTCCGGCCGCTATGGCTAATTCACTAGCTGTTCAACACTGGGTGCCCGGCATGACATGGCCGCCGGCTTGCCGCGCAACCGCGACAGCGGCCTCGTTGATCCGTTCGATCATGACAAGATACTCCGCGATCTCCGCCTCACGCTCGCGACAGCCAGCAATCGCTCCCAAGCGCTCCGAATAGATCAATCGTTGTTGCGAGAGTTTATCGAGTTCGAAATCAAAAGCCGTCATCGCAGTTACTCCTGGTTCTCCAAGCCCATCATAAAGGCTGGAACCTACAGAGTTGAAAAAAACGCCAATCAAATACCCTTCAAACTTTTCGGATCGCATTAACGCTTTAAGTCAAGCCTTCTTCACAAACTCGCTCTTGAGCTGCATCGGCCCAAAGCCGTCGATCTTGCAGTCGATATCGTGATCGCCCTCGATGAGCTGGATATTGCGAACCTTGGTCCCGATTTTCACGACCGACGACGACCCTTTGATCTTGAGATCCTTGATGAGCGTCACGCTGTCACCATCGGCGAGGACATTGCCGTTGGCATCTTTCCACACTTTCGACCCATCCTCGTCCGCAGCCTCAGCGCTCGCCACCGCCCACTCATGCGCACATTCAGGACAAATCAACAGTGCCCCATCCGCATACGTAAACACAGACGAACACTTCGGGCACTTGGGCAGCGTATCGGTCATCGATTGACCTTCCTGGTAGGGCGCAATAGCCCTTGGCGTATTGCGCCGTGATACGAGACAAGCCGGCGTAATACGCTGCGCTATTACGCCCTACAAGTTCAAACTTTCCGCACGTTGTCAGAACCGATTCTTGTCCACCCGGCACCGTCAATCTTGCCTTCAATTGCACCCTTGCCCTCGACGACTCGAATGCGAATTATCTTGGTTCCAACATCGATGACATTGCGTGATCTCGCAGCGATGAACTCGCGAACAACGATCACACTATCCCCGTCGGACAAAATCATACCGTTGTAGTCGCGGCTAAAACGAGGATTTTCGTCATACATTACTGGCGGGGAACCAGACCATTCATGCGCACATTCGGGGCAAATCAAA
>JANOVN010000310.1:0-3082 GCA_031417455.1 Hyphomicrobiaceae bacterium
TGTCCCATTGGCGCGCAATTTGAATCAATGGCACGCCCGCACTGCCGCAGGCGTTTGCCCACGTGTCAATTTGCGGTCGCACAAACCCCACAGAAACCAAAGGAGCCACGACTGCCGTGGCACCTTGGTCCGTTGCAAAGGCGATGAGCTCGTCGGATGAAGTCGCCTTGAGGACCGGTTGCCCCCAGTACGCGGCCGCACGGTTACGGGCATCAAACATCGCGGCGGCCTTGAATGCCCCAACTGCGGGTGAGAAATACAGACCATTGCAATCTGGGGTGAACATCGCGACGCCGCCAACATTCAAGTCCGCGAGCGGCCATGTTTCGGGCGACAAGTCTTCCTCCGTCATCAGCAATACCACGCGCTGACCTTTCGAGACGACGCCGGCAGACCTGAGCGGTGTCAGTTCCCGTGGCGGTTCCGCGTTGAGTGGTGCTGCAAACGCTGCTAGCTCATGGCGAGACGGTTGAAACCTTCCATTGGTGTATCGGGTGATGTTATCTGCGCGCGCTAGATAGGTCTTTCCTCGCGTATGTAGTCCTGCCACCCACCGCCACGAGAGAGTGTTTGAGGCCGGGTCACCGTCCACCAGGTGACGCAAAAAGAATTCGGCACCAAGTGCCCAAGGCAGCTTGAGGGTAAAGATCCAAATGCTGGCGAACCACATCCTCGCGTGATTGTGCAGATAGCCAGTGCCGATCAACTCGCGCGCCCAGGTATCGAAACATTCAATCCCGGTGTCGCCACGTTCAGCTAACGCAACTTCGGCAGCGGCGGCATCGTTTCGGCACATGTTCCCCCGTTGCGCCGCGACCTCGCCCTGATAGCTCAACCAAACGTCTGGCCGCTGCTCCAACCAGCCTTTCCAGTAAGTCCGCCAGCACACCTCCTGAATGAATTTTTCGGCCGCCGACTGGCTATGCGCTTGCAGAACGGCCCTGACGACTTCACTCTCTGTGATCAGCCGATGCCGGATGTACGGGGACAGCCTCGACACGCTGGCATGGCGGCCAACGCCATCATCATAATTACGCTTCGCTGCGTAAGCCCGGCCCGCAAATGGAACGAACTCAGCAAGGCGCTGCAGGCCTTCAAAGCGTGTTGGCACCCAAAGGTTTGGTGAGATAGTCAACTGTCACAGTCCACAAAGTCTTCCCGAGGAAAATCGGATATGATCGTGTTAACGGTCGCAGTTCGGCATTGGATTGTGACACTATCCGCTTAGCCGATTGCAGCTCCGGTTAAGCTAAAGCAGTTGCCCGCTCCGGCGCGAGTCGAGCCACCCAAAAAGCTGCCTCAAAACAGGGGCTACGGCTTCGAGTAGAGACTCGACGACGAAGTCCCGTTTTAGCTACGTAACCGCAGGTGGCGAGCATCCCGCTAACTCTGCTTGTCCGCAAACCAGGGCGGCGGCGGCGATCCCGCCAGACTCAAACTCGTTGTGTGTCGTGCCCAACAAGATGTCAGGTCTTCCGGCGAAGAACGGCAAGGACGACGCGCGGTTTCTTTGAAACGATTTGCGGGCACACACCCCACACAAACTTTTGAATTTATGTGTCTTTTTATAAAAATGGTGATCCCGGCTGGACTTGAACCAGCGACATCTCGCTTAGAAGGCGAGTGCTCTATCCAGCTGAGCTACGGGACCGTTGGGGTGGGTCATATCAGCTTGCGCGGCGCTGAACCAGACGCTGGCTTTTTGACATGGAACTTTTTGACATGGAATTTGGCGCGTCGGCAAGACGGCGGCGGAAATGGCGCAGGATGGGCCGGGCTGCGATGGCGGCAAGGGTTATGGCGGCGAGGATGTGGACCGTTGCGGCGGCTTGTTGGGCTTGCGGGCCAGTGAAGACGAGGGGTGTTGCCAGCATCAATCCCGATGCTGCCAGGACTGCGGTGGATGCGGCTGCGGGCCAGAACAGGACCGCGCCATCCGGGTTCTTGGTGTAATCGAGCTGGAGTGCTTTGCGCCACAAGTGACCTGCGAGCATCAAGACGGCTCCCAGCGCGAGCAGGAGCGTGGCGGAGAGGTGGGCGTTGACCGCAAGCGCTGCTTGATCGAACGCTGGCGAACCTGCACCGGCGAACGCAATACTGGCACCGGTGGCGGCGAGGAGGAGTATCGCTGATCCCGTGAGGGCGACGGCGAAGCTTTGGAGGTGTGCGGCAGACGTTTGCCCCGCGCGTGTGTCTCCGGGGCGGGGCCGGGTAAACAGGTAACTTGCCAGCAGGGCGGCGAGGAAGGTCAGTAATACACCGATGCCAAATTTTTCAGGTGAGGTGGAGGACTGGGTGCCGGACTGAGCGTGCTGCAATTGATACGTCTTGATATGGGGGCGAGCGGCTGCGGGCGTTACGGGTGACGGGGGGGCGTCGCGCTGGCCGGCAGGGTTTGGACGATCCGCCAGGACTGGGGATGTGGCGGCGGCACCCGCCAGGGTCAGTGCGAGGACGCAAAATATCATGCGTCTCGCGGGTTCGAATACCGTTTTGGGTGCAGGATTTTCGTTGCGGGCCGCTGACATGGGTACACCTTACTGAACTGCCGTTGTGAAAGTACGGGCCTTCGCAAAGGGTTCGACCTCAAGGAGGCGCTACAAATCAAACCTGCGGATGGCCGCTATTTCATTCACAATTGCATTAAAGAATCGCAAACCTTTGCGGGGCACTGGGGCCGACCTTGATTAGGTGTCACACCGCAGCAAGGTTTGCGCGCATAGTTTCCCAGACGAATCGCATCACTCACGGGTTCGCCATGCCACACCACGATAAGACCGATTCACCAACCAGCCGTACCCAAGACCAGACCCGCGCCGTACAGGCCAGCATGGCGGCGTGTGTTGTCCTTGTGTTAGGGGCCATTGCCTTTGTTGACCGGCCAGTCGCTGACTTCGCCCATGCGTCGCTGCGGGTGAACGAAGCGTTTTATGCAGCGCTGACCCACTTCGTCGATCCAATCCCGGTGTATGCGGGGCTTGCGGCGGGTGGCTTTGGAATCGCTGCTTTGCTTGGCGTTCGTCTAGGTCCGCGCGGACTGATTGCGCTGCGGATCGCGCTCGCCATTCTCGTTGCGATTGCG
>JANOVN010000311.1:0-2337 GCA_031417455.1 Hyphomicrobiaceae bacterium
TACCGTTTTCTGATTCGATCAGCGACGAGGGCAAGTGGCAGACATGGC
Organism: Hyphomicrobiaceae bacterium; assembly: GCA_031417455.1. Lineage (GTDB taxonomy): Bacteria > Pseudomonadota > Alphaproteobacteria > Rhizobiales > Hyphomicrobiaceae > JANXVY01. Next base: position 49 of record JANOVN010000311.1, read on the forward strand.
ACGTAATCCAATCCAGATGCAGAAGGGCATGAGCCTGAGCGAGCTTTACCGTCAGTACGGGACCGAGGCTCAATGCGAGGCAGCCGTTGTGGCGTGGCGCTGGCCCAACGGGTTTGTGTGTCCCCGCTGCGGAGCGCACGAGCACGCCATCGTCGGCAAGCGGCGGCTGTTCAACTGCCATGGCTGTCAGGCCCAGACCTCGATCAAGGCCGGCACTATTTTCGCACGCACGCTGCTGCCGCTGACGACGTGGTTTCAGGGCATGTATCTTCTCACGCAATCGAAGAACTCGATCTCCGGACTTGAACTCGCGCGCCAACTGGGTGTGCGTCCTGACACGGCGAGCCTCATGCGCCACAAGCTGATGAGCGTGATGGTCGAGCGCGATGCCAACGTGAAGCTCGAAGGCCGCGTCGAGATGGACGATGCCGTGCTGGGTGGGGAGCGCAGCGTGCTCGATGGCGGCAAACAGGGTCGTCGTGCTGGAAGCACGCCTACGGCGTGACGTGGGCCTAACAAAGTCCCTTTCGTCGTGGCGGTCGAAACCAGCAAGGAGGGGCACCCGCTGCGGCGGCTGCTCCACGTCATCGCGACCCACGACGGTGAGGCGATCGAGGCCATGGCACAAGCGCATCTGGAGCCCGGCACCCGCGTCGTCTCCGATGGCCTCGGCTGTTTTCGTGCCGTCACGAGGGCTGGCTGCGTCCACGAACCCGTCAACGTCACGAAGGCCCACACCCACGGCGAAAAACTTGCCTGCTTTCGATGGGTCAACACCGTGCTCGGCAACCTCAAGACCACGATAGCTGGGACCTTCAAGTCGGTCGCCAAGTACTACGTCCCGCGCTACTTCGCCGAGTTCCAATACCGCTTCAACCGGCGCTTTCAACTCGCCAGTTTACTGCCCCGGCTTGCCTGCGTCGCAACCCGGGCCGCACCACGGCCCTATAATACCGTCACGCAAAAGTTCTGACTCTTTAGTACTTCGGCTGCGCGACGGTATTCTCTTTTGTTTGCGCGTGGCCGCCCCACCAACCCCACGCGCGGATACCAGCCGACATAAGTCAGAACTTATGCCCGCTGGTATAAGGTTCTCAGGCTTGAGTACGCGGCTGGGTAATCAGGATAATTTGTCGGCTCGTTCGGCACAATCGCCAGCGCTGGCTACTCGAGCCCTAGCTTGCGCTGCCACCAACCCTTGCGGGTCGGCTTTGCAGCCTCACCCTCGGCAGCGGTCGTAGCGGCACCAGAATGCGGCGTCACCGTCACGCGCTCAAGAACCGGCTCGGACGACGTCGACGACACCCGGCGCGGAGCTTTAGCGACTGACGCTTCCGCTGTTGGCTCCACCGGTGCCACTGCCACCGGAGCCGGCTCAGGCACCGCCGCAACAGTCACATCGACATGCGCCACGCGCGCAGCTTCCGCTGTCACATCCTCTGCCTTGGGACGGGCATGCCTCGGCTCATGACGTTCGCGACGGCGCGGCGCACGCTCGTCGCGGTCACGCGCAACCTTCGGCTCCGTCGCATCTGGCTGACCAGCAGGTTCAGCAGGCGCACGTACCGCTTCTGGCGCGCGCTCATGCGGCGTTCCAGCATCGTCGCCAAAAGCGGCACCTCCTGCGCTTGGCGTTCCGCGATCATCCCCCTCAGCCTGATACGGGCCTTCACCGGCTTGAACATCCCCACCGCTTTCGCCTGGAGCATTGCGGTCGTTGGCGGCAAATGGTGCCCGATCACGGTTCTGACCACCGCGGCGGCCGCCACGACGTCCACGGCGGCGTCCCCGGCGACTGCTGCCGTCCGCATCGACATCGCCTTCATCACGCGGCGGCCGGTTGCTCAAACCACCCTCGCGGCCCGCGTCGTCGCGCCCGCCATCGCCACCGGCGTCGTCAGGTCCTTCAGCCTCGGCACCAACCTCGACGACGCGTCCATCATCGTAGCCCTGCCCATCACCATTGCCGCCATTGCGCGGTTGGCGCTCACCGTCCCGCGCTGCACCCTCGCCAGCCGGACGCTCGTCCCGGCGGTTGCGGCGTCCCCGGCGGCGGCGGCGGCGGCCTTCTTCGGTTTGTTGAGCAGACACGGCGCGGTCGGGCCCCTCGGTGCCGCCGCCCACTTCTTCCTCAGTATCGTCGAACGGCACTTCTATGATCGAGGCTTCGACCGGCTCGTCACCGTTTTCGCCGTCAAAGCCCCATTCCATGTTGACCGCGTGCAACGACCGCCGCCGCAAGGCAGGCTCGGCAATCGAGGCCGCAATCTTGTCGATGGTGAAGTTCGC
>JANOVN010000312.1:0-9751 GCA_031417455.1 Hyphomicrobiaceae bacterium
GTGTTGGGTTAGTCGGCTCTCTTGCCGTCCTAACCCAACGACTTGGCCTAACGATCTCGAAAAGCTGTTGGGTTAGGGCGCACGAAGCGCTGAACCCAAACGACAGGGTCAGCCGCCGCCCATGACCACGCCCACACCAGCCACCCCCGGCCACTATCCCGGACGCGCACCAATTGATGCATATGGCAACGGCGGCTTTCGCTTTGCGAGCATGAGCCACAAGGGTTCCATCATCGCGCTGCCAAGCGGCGTATGGGCGTGGGACGTAACCGATCCGGTCGGCCTGACGATCGCATCGCTGTCGCGCGTCTTCGCCGAACCACGCGGCGGCGAGTTCCAATTTCTGCTATTGGGAACGGGCGCGACCCAAGTCTTTCCATCGCCTGTGGTCCGCCGTGCCTTCGCCGATTGCGGCATCGGCCTCGACGTTATGACGACGGGTGCCGCTGCCCGCACCTATAACGTCCTCCTCGCCGAGGGCCGCCCGCTCGGTGCTGCTATGATCGCGGTTGCCTGATCACAAAAGGACCCACGCATGTTCGATACCCCCCAACGCGCCCTCCTGATCGGCCTTGCTGTCCTTGGCGTCATCGTGCTTTCAGCCGTGCTGGGCGGGCACATGACGCTGCCCGATCTGTTGCGAGTATCGCTGCGCGTGTCGCATGTGTTTTCCGCAATTATCTGGGTCGGCCTCATCTGGTTCGTGAACATGATCCAGTTGGTAGTGCTCTATGAAGCCGACGATGCCGCCAAGGGTGCCTTGCGGACTTGGATCATTCCCCGCGTCGCCAAGCACTTCAAGATGGCCGGAAATTTGACGGTTTTGACCGGCGCTGTGCTCTTGTACCAGTTAGGCTATCTGACGCAGCGGCCGTATTCCTCGGCCGGCTGGATTTGGCTCGGCGTCGTCGGCGGCGTGGGCATGCTCGGCTTCGTCCATGCCAAGATTTCGCCCGCCATCCGTGTGATGCTCGACCCCCAAATCACTGACCCCGCCGTCAAGCTGGCCGCACGGGTGACGGTCAGACAATACGCCCGCTGGAACCTGCTGCTTTCGGTGCCGGCAACCTTCGCCATGGTGGCTGGCGCGCATGGCTGACGCCAGCTTGGACGAACTGCGCTCGACCGCTAGAACCTACGCGCCGGACGCCTACGTCACCGCCCTACTTGCTCCCAGCGACCGCCAGCGCCACATGATCGCGCTCGCGGCCTTTCTGGGTGACGTCGAACGCATCGCAACCACCCTGAGCGATCCCAACATCGCCGAAATCCGCCTCCAATGGTGGCGCGACGCTATTGCGGCCGCCCCGTCGGGAACCAAGACAGGCCATCCCGGTGCCGACGCGCTTGCAGACGCAATCAATACCCATGCCCTCCCGTTCGACACCTTCGACGCCTTGCTCGACGCCCGCGCCCTGGACCTGTACGCCGATCCTCTACCCAGCGAGGCCGTGTTCGATGCATACCTGACCAAGACGGACGGCGCAGCGTTCCAGCTCTTTGCAAAGTGCCTGGGCAGTACCGCCGCTGCCAGTTCACCCCTTGTTGCGCATGCAGCCCGCGCCTGCGGTATCGCCCGCCTGATCGCCAAATTACCCGTATTTCTCGCTCGCGGCCGCGCCCCGTTTCCAGGCGTCGACGCCGCCGATCCAGCTCAACTTCGCGCAGCGCTCGAGGCTCGCGCGAGCGACGCCCGAGACGCACTAAATTCAGCACGCGGCATATGGCGCACTTCCCCACAGTCTGAACGCGGCGCTTGCCTTTCCTTGGCCCTTGTTGAGCTCTATTTGAAGGGCCCGACTCAAGCCGGATACGACCCGGCAACGGCCCTGACGCAAATTGAGGCCCTGACGCAAATCCAGCCACTGACCCGCATGTGGCGGATGTGGCAAGTTCATGCGTGGGGCCGGTTCTGATTTGGGGCGGCACTCACGCGCCTGATAAGACTCGAGGGATTGGAACAATGATGCGTTCACTCAAAGCTGGTATGACGGCAATGGCGGTCATGTTCTCCATGGCATGGTCAGTAGCGGCAGCACCTGGAGACGCTATTGACGGAAACGCGGCTGCTGCGGCAATGGCGGCGCCCGGCTTTCCCGCGGCAACACTTGCTGCCGCAGCCATCAGCTGGCGCGTCGAAAATCCATTCCGCTTTTTCACCGATCCCGCCGACACCGAGGTTCATCGCGCGACATATGCCGCCCTGACGCTGGAAGAGCGCCAAAAGCCGATCCTGTCCGCAGAGCGCGCCTTGAGTGCCCGCCACGAGGAAGGCTGGGCGGCCACGATGTACCGCAAGACCTGCTGGAACTGGTCGGCCAGCCAATTTGAGTGCCCCGCCGATCAGCAGCAGTACATCAACCCCAAGACGCACACGGTCGTGGTTGAAATCAAAGGCATGCCCGAAGCCCAGTCCGCTTCGACCGTCGAATGTGCGTGGACCATGACGGCGAGAGCCACCCGCAAAGCGCAGCGCGAACAAGCCGTCACCCAGTCGTGCGCCGAACCGATCAAATTCGACGTCCCATACCCCGATGGTGGGGAAGTCGCCGTCGAGATCGGCGGTGTCGAGGTTGCCAAGACCGACATCCGCGTCCGCGATTTGCTCATCGCTGGCATGGGTGACAGCTTCGGTTCCGGCGAAGGCAACCCCGACATTCCGGTTCGTTTTTCACGCGAACGCCACGCTGACTACGGTAAGTCGACCGATGAAGACATGACCGGCTTCCCTGCCCGCGTCGGCCCCTGGAAACAGATCGGCGACAAGGACTTCATCGACGAAAATGCCCGCTGGCTCGATCAGGCCTGCCACCGTTCGCTCTATTCCCACCAGTTGCGTGCAGCACTCCAATTGGCGATTGAAGAACCCCATCGCGCGGTGACTTTTGTGGGTGTCGCCTGCTCGGGTTCGGAAGTCGTGCCGGGCCTGTTCTTGCGCTACAAGGGAAACGAATGGGTGCCGCGCCCGCCGGAATTGTCGCAGATCTCGGCCCTCGCTCAGGCCCAGTGCGGCACCGACGAAGCGCCGATGCACGACCTCCCCGAAGCCTACCACATGAGCGGTAAAATCCCCGACCTTCAGGGTGGCCTCGTCCTGCTCAAGTGCGAACCGCCGAACGCCCGCAAGATCGACCTGTTGTTCGTGTCCATCGGCGGCAATGACATCGGCTTTGCCCGTCTCGTCGCCAACGCCGTTCTTGCCGACCAGTCGAAGTTGAAACAGCTTGGCGGCTGGTTCGGTCAGGTCTTTGGACCCTCCGAAGCAACGACTAAAATGGCAGGACTGGATGCCCGCTACAAATCGCTCAACCGCGCCGTCCATAACATCCTGCACATCCCCTGGGAGCAGTCCGACCGCGTGATTCTAACCGCTTATCCCGGCATGGCGCTCCTGGACGATGGTAAGCGCATCTGCCCCGACGGCCAGGCCGGCATGGAAGTCCTCCCTGACTTCAAACTGTCCGCCAACAAAACTCTCGAAGCCGAAAAGGTCGCCGACAAACTCAACGGCGTCATGAGAAAAGCCGCGAGCACCTACGGTTGGTCGTTCGTTGATCGCCACCGCCCCGACTTCGTCGGTCGTGGCCTGTGCGCTGGCTTCACCGACAACGCGATGTCGGCTGCCGAAGACTTGCGCCTGCCCCGCAAAGTAGACAACACCTGGGTCCCCTACAACCCGGCAGACTTTCAAGCCTACGCTTCCCGCCAGCGCTGGTTCCGCACGCCCAACGACGCGTTCATGACCGGTAATTTCCACGTCTCAGCAGGCCTCATGCAGAAGGTCTTGAAACTGGAAAGTGTCTCGTTCGTGCAGGTGCTTCTGGCCGCCACGTACTCGGGCGCGTTTCACCCGACCGCCGAGGGTCACGCGGCAATAGCCGACGCCGCCACCGAACGTGCCCGTCAGGTGCTGGCGAAATATAGCCGGGGAAGTTGATACGGCGCGATTAAAACAAGCGCTCGTCCCACCGCACCGGCTGCTCTAGTCCGGGCAAGATTTGCGATGCGTCGGTGTGGTCTGGATTGATCAGCACATTGCGCTCCATGCGTGCCACGACGCTTGGAACGAGTAGCACTGCCGAGCGCTTTTGCTCAATCCATTGCGACCCAAATAGCCGCGCTGCGTGTTGATTTTTGCTATCCCAGCCGGTCAACGAATGGACGGTGACCACCTCGTATGACACCCCAGCAGGAATCCCGATCTCGATGAAATGCTGCCCCTTCGGCAGCACGCCGGAGTAGTGAACAAGCCGCTCCAGCATGGCCGTCGAATAGTGCTCTGCCGTGTAGATCACGCGCTGCCCGCGCCGGTGCCATCGCCCCGCATACTTGCGCGCCCCTTCGGGGCTATAGATCGGATAGCTCCCGGCAGGATCGCCGATCCGGTAACTGGTCATGGCATGGCTAAGCGTCCGGTGCCTCATACCGCGACGCCAGCTTCAGCCTCCCCCAGCACTTTGAGCACCAAGTCGGCCCCGGCAGCCGTCTCGCTGGCAAGATCGAGCGGACGCCGTCCATCGAGCAGCGGATGCGCCCGGAGTAGGAACGCGCGCGCCTGCTCGTCGTCGTGATATTGCCGTCTCGCTTCGACAAACACCCGTGCCACCTGCCACAACTTTCCGCTTTTAGCCGGACTGAGCAGGCCATCGTCGGCCTTACGCCGTTGAAATGTCGATTTTGGCACAAAATGTGTCGACTTGATCGTCAACCCTGTCGGGTCAATGAAGCCGATCACCCGGTCAACGCTGCGCACAGGCACACCGCGCGCGATGTTATCTGCAAGCATCAGATCATCGAACGTCGACGCCTTGGGCAGACCGAGAACATCGGCGATCTGCATCGGTTCGGATGGCATGAGGTCTTTGGCCATTGGAACTGCTCCGGTTCATATGAACTCGAATATAGTCTCAATTGAACCCAGGAACAAGAACCACATCCGGACTCGACGTCCTAAGCGCCGCCCGCAGGTGGCCGCTGCTCCCCATCCAGCGCCCGATGCACCGCCTTTTCGATCTTGCCGCCAACCGCAAGAATGACCGCCATGATGAGGGCCGCGACGATCACCAGCCGCCATGCGCCAAGCCCGCAGGTAGCGCCCAGGCACGCCGTGGTCCAGATGGCGGCGGCTGTCGTCAGCCCATGCACCTTGTTATTGCTTTGATCCCTAAGAATGACCCCGGCACCGAGAAAGCCGATGCCGGTGAGCAGGCCCTGCAAAATGCGGCTAGCCGCCGCCGTATCGCTTGCCACGGCGAGCACCGCCAAAGCCGACCCCAGTCCGACGATGCTCAATGTCCGCAACCCCGACGGTTTGTGATGCAGATCGCGGTTCAGCCCGATAGCTGCTCCGATCAGCGAAGCGCTGCCAAGCCGCATCAAGACTTCAAGCCAATCGTACACGCAGCCCCCTATCCGGCAGCAATCTTGCCGCCATGATCGCTCGCCGCCAGCCACGTAGTCACATCGGCAATGGCCTTGTGAGCGGTCGCGCGTTTCTTGGCAAAGCCGCGGTCCTTGCCTTTGATCTTTCGGCCTTCGGCGTCGTGCGAGGGGGCATCCGTCACCGGAATCAGCCCGAAGTTGATGTTCATCGGCTGGAACGAGCGCGGCGAATGCCCAGCCTCTCCCTCGACCCCGATATGCCCGCCGGTGATGTGGGCCAGCAGCGCCCCAAGCGCCGTGGTCGCGGGCGGCGGCGAGATCGGTTGACCCAAACGCTGAGCCGCTGCAAACCGTCCAGCGAGCAGACCGATGGCGGCGCTTTCGACGTAGCCCTCGACGCCGGTGATCTGGCCAGCAAACCGCAACCTTGGCGCAATCTTCAGCCGCAGCGCACTATCGAGCAGCTTCGGCGAATTGAGATAGGTGTTGCGATGCAACCCGCCCAGCCTGGCAAACTCGGCGTTGGCCAGACCTGGGATCATGCGGAACACCCGCGTCTGTTCGCCATGCTTCAGTTTGGTCTGGAACCCCACCATGTTCCACAGTGAACCCAAAGCGTTATCCTGGCGCAACTGCACGACCGCATGCGGCCGGTGTCCAGACTTGCGTGGATCAGATAATCCGACCGGCTTCATCGGCCCAAACCGTAGGGTCTCGCGCCCGCGCTCGGCCATCACTTCGATGGGCAGGCAGCCGTCGAAATAGGGCGTCGTTGCTTCCCACTCCTTGAAGCTCGTCTTGTCGCCCGCAATCAGCGCATCGATGAAAGCGTCGTATTCATCTTTGGTCATCGGGCAGTTGATGTAGTCCGCCCCGGTTCCAGCGGGACCAACCTTGTCATAGCGCGACTGCCGCCATGCGAAACTCTCGTCGATGCTGTCGAGATGGATGACCGGCGCGATAGCGTCGAAGAACGCCAACTCGGTTTCCCCAGTCAACGCCCCGATGGCGCGCGACAAATCCGGCGATGTGAGCGGCCCGGTGGCGATAATGACGTTATCCCACTCAGGCGGCGGCAGGTCCGCCACTTCTTCACGCGAGATTGTAATCAACGGATGGGCCGCGATCTGGCGGGTCACCTCGGCGCTGAACCGGTCGCGATCAACGGCCAGCGCGCCGCCCGCTGGAAGTTTTTCCTGGTCCGCTGCCGCTAAAATGAGCGAACCCGCAAGCCGCATTTCCTGATGCAGCAGCCCGACCGCGTTGTTCTCCCAGTCGTCAGAGCGGAACGAGTTGGAGCACACGAGTTCGGCAAGGCCGTCCGTACTGTGGGCTTGGGTCTGGCGCACGGGGCGCATTTCATGGAGAACGACAGGAACGCCCGCGCGCGCAATCTGGAACGCTGCTTCGCTGCCGGCAAGTCCGCCACCGATGATGTGTATGGGTTCAATGTGTGTCATGGCGCAGACCGTAGTCGAAACCGCAGGCACGCTCAACGGTTGACCGATCCCCCCTTATGATGAGCCATCGAGCGACAGCCGTCGCGCGATTTCCGGGTCGACGACGGTTTCGCCAGCCAAAATCCGGTGAGACATGGCGACAAGTTCAGAGCCCGAGACGCCCTTGACGATGTAACCGCTGGCACCCGCGGTGAAACACGCCCGCACGATGGCCAAATCCTGCCGGAACGAAAACATCGCGATTTTGACAAGAGGCTCATCGGCGCGAATCCGGGTCGCGGCAACCACCCCGCCGCCACCCGGCATATTGACGTCAAGAAAGATCAGATGGGGCCGCAGAGAACGCGACAGGTCCACCGCATCCTCCGTATGGGCGCCCTCTCCCACGACATGAAATGCTTGATCGTCGCTCAAACTTTCGACGATCCCGCGCCGCACGAGCGGATGGTCATCGACGACAACGAGCTTGTACCTGGTGGTCATGCAGGTGCCTCCCCGTGTGTTAGCCGGTTGATCTCGGCTGGTTTGAGCTCGAACACGGCGGTGACGGTTGTGCCCTCCCCCACCGCGCTGGCAATCTCGAGACGCCCGCCAAGAGCCTGCACGCGGGCGCGCATCCCCGGCAGCCCGAGACCGCCACGGCGGACACACTGAGGATTAAACCCGCGCCCGTCGTCGGTGACTGAAATCCTCATATGCTCGCGGCCCATCGCGGCAATGGCGATCTGCTGGCACTTTGCGTGCTTGAACGCGTTCGTCAAAGATTCTTGAATAAATCGGTAGGCGCAGATCTTTTGAGCGAGCGACGCCGCCCCGGGCATGTCGGCCATCGCAACCGCGATCCGGGTCCCGGTGACTTCCTCGTGGCGCTGAACGGCGAGCGCAATCGCCTCCTCAATCGACGCCGAAGCGAGTTCAGGCAGGGAAAGCCCGGTCGAGATATCGCGAACCTCGCGCAACGCCTGCGCCATCACTTCGCGCAACTTGTCGAGATCAGCGATGCTCGCCTGATCGCCGGCCCGTCGCACCGTCTTGCCGAGGCGGTCGAGCTTCAGCAGGGTGAACGACAGCAGTTGAGCTGGACCATCGTGAAGTTCAGCACCGATTTTCTGCAGCACGTTTTCATGTGTCTCAGCCGTGGTTTCACTGGATGCCTGCAGGTCCGCGCGCAGCTTCTCATTTTGATCGAGTAACCGCTTGGTCTTTTCCAGTTGAGCTGATAGTTCCGCACGAGCTTTGCGCGTGGCATCGGCGAATGGCCGGGCGACCCACAGATAGATGAGCGGACTGGAAACAACCGTCAGGATCGTGGCGTCAAGTAGCCCCTCTTTGATGACGGCAGCATCGAGGTTCCATCCCGACAGCATCAACATGATGAGAACTTCGACGGTGAAGATAATGCACGCGATTTTCCCAACCATCACCAGAAGATGGCGCGTTTCCTGACCGATCCGGCGCGACGGCATTGTGGACATGGGGATCTGGTTCATCGTAAGCGGCAATTTGCACCACTGAGTCTGGCAACGCGACATTTGTCCAGCCTGATCGCAAAACGAAGTTTCCGCCAGCTTTAGGATGCTTGCGGTTTGAACAGCAGGCAAGCATCGCCATAGGAATAAAAGCGAAAGCCCGACGAAATGGCGTGGGCATAGGCAGATTTCATGGTGTCAACGCCGCTGAAGGCGCACACCAGCATGAACAGCGTCGACCTCGGCAGATGGAAATTGGTCATCAGCACGTCGACAGCCTTGAAGCGGTAGCCCGGGGTAATGAAAATCGCGGTGTCGCCGCAAAACGGCCTGATCGTGCCGTCCTCGGCGGTGGCCGACTCGAGTAGCCGTAGCGATGTTGTTCCAACCGCCACGATCCGCCCGCCCCGCGCCTTGACCCCGTTGAGGGCCTGCGCGGTTGCCGCGTCGATCTCGCCCCACTCCGAATGCATCCGGTGCAGGCTGGTATCCTCGACCTTCATCGGAAGGAAGGTGCCCGCGCCGACATGCAGCGTCAGAGTTTGATGCGCAATGCCGTGCGCCGTCAGCGAGGCCAGCAACTCTGGCGTGAAATGCAACGCAGCGGTTGGCGCTGCCACCGCGCCATCTCGCGCTGCAAACATGGTCTGATAGTCGGCTTTGTCGGACGATTCCGGCGGCCGCTTCAATGCGATATAGGGCGGCAACGGCATCGCGCCGATGGAGGCAATGGCGGTATCGAGATCGGGTCCGGTTTTATCAAATGTCAGATCGACCTCGCCCGCTTCGCCCTTGGTCGTGACGTGGGCGGTCAGATACGCCGCGTGCTGCGGCCCAAGGCCAAACAACACGCGATCTTCCACCAGCAGCCGCTTGGCTGGACGCGCAAACGCCCGCCAAGTGCCAGCGTCGACCCGCTTGATGAGGTTGAACGCAACCTTGGCCGTTGTTTCGTCGCGCACCCGAACGCCGTCGAGTGCTGCCGGGATCACGCGGGTGTCGTTGAACACGAGGCAATCGCCCGCTCGCAGCAGCCCCGGCAGATCGCGCACGCTCATGTCGGCAAGTGGGGGCTGCGTTACAACCAGCATCCGCGCCGCGTCGCGCGGCACGCACGGGCGCAGCGCGATGGACGCCTCGGGCAGAACAAAATCAAATACGTCGACGCGCATGGGGAAACCTCGATAGTGATCGCCCGCTATGGCCCACGATCAGCCGGGGCGCAAGAAAAGCAAGCAAAGCGTCCCGGCAGACAGAGAGCAAACCTAAGCGTCCGGCCGCTCTGGAGCGCCGGATTATAAACGAGGGGCGGAGCAGCGCGGCAAGCGCGCGGGGAGTCCCGCAATTGGTAGAGAGCACCTACGGCGCCGCTCCTTCGTCAAGGCTGTATTTTGCCGGCTATGAATACGGCGTGGGGCCGCCAGGTCCACGAGTGAGATG
>JANOVN010000313.1:0-1575 GCA_031417455.1 Hyphomicrobiaceae bacterium
GTTGTTCTGCGGCAGCAGACGTGGTTTTTGAGTTTTTATGGCGAGGCCCTGGAAGAACGCCTTGTCGCGGGCGAACTGCTCGTGGAAGCGCTGATGGCCTTCGATGGCGCCGACGATATCACGTCGATGCTGCTTATACCAGCCCGCAGAAGTTTTGACTCTTCGTTCGACAGGCTGCGGGCTGGTATTCTCTTTGCTTCGCGCGTGTCAGCATCGATCTGAAAGATCGCCGGCGGCGAGGCAATCTCACGCGCGGGTACCAAATCGCATAAGTCAGTACTTATGCGGTTTGGTATAATACCATCAAGCCAATTGTCCGACCGGTTCAAATTTAGAAACGTCACCCCGGCGAAGGCCGGGGCCCAGTCACGTTTATGAGTAATTTCTGATGGTTGACTGGATCCCGGCCTACGCCGGGATGACGAGCGTGAGGGTTGTCAAAGTGTCAATCGTTCTGCTCGACGGTATAATGTGCCAGACAGGTCGCCCTGACATGAAAAGGGCGTGACGACTGCTTGGGTCAAGCAGCTGACACGCCCGTAGTTGTTGGTGAGCAGCGCGGACGGGGACGTCCGCGCCACGAGCCCTGTCAGGCTGCTGCTTTGGCTGCGAATGGAACCGAAGCGATCGTCGCCAGGATCTGCGAAGCGATTTGATATGGGTCGCCTTGCGAATTCGGACGGCGGTCTTCCAGGTAGCCCTTGTAGTCGCTCTTGATGAACGAGTGAGGCACGCGGATCGAGGCACCGCGGTCAGCAACGCCGTAGCTGAACGCATTCCACGGCGCGGTCTCGTGTTTGCCGGTTAGACGCATATGGTTGTCGGGACCGTAGACGGCGATGTGGTCATGCAGGTTCTTCTCGAAGGCCGCCATCAGGCGCTCGAAATAGTCTTTGCCACCCGTTTCGCGCAGATAAGTGGTCGAGAAGTTGGCGTGCATCCCTGAGCCGTTCCAGTCGGTATCGCCGAGCGGCTTGCAGTGATACTCGACATCGATGCCATACTTTTCCGTCAGCCGCTGGAGGATGTAGCGCGCGATCCACATTTCATCGGCGGCTCGCCGGGAGCCTTTTCCAAAGATCTGGAATTCCCACTGGCCCTTGGCCACTTCGGCGTTGATGCCTTCGTGGTTGATGCCGGCGGCCAAGCAGATGTCGAGGTGCTCTTCGACGATTTCGCGGGCGACGCTGCCGACGTTGCTATAGCCAACGCCGGTGTAGTAGGGGCCCTGAGGCGCGGGATAACCAGACGCGGGGAAGCCGAGCGGGCGGCCGTCTTTGTAGAAGAAGTATTCCTGTTCAAAGCCGAACCACGCGCCAGGGTCATCCAGAATGGTTGCCCGCTTGTTGGTCGCATGCGGCGTGACACCGTCGGGCATCATGACTTCGCACATCACCAAGACGCCGTTCGTGCGCGCACCGTCGGGATAAACCGCGATATGCTCGCCGACGTGCTTGTTGAAGGCCGCCATGAGTTTCTCGAAGTAGTCTTTGCCACCCACTTCGCGCATGTGCTTGGTCGAGAAATTCGAGTGCATGCCGGAGCCGTTCCAGTCCAGGGACTGATTGAACGCGC
>JANOVN010000314.1:0-2140 GCA_031417455.1 Hyphomicrobiaceae bacterium
GCGCTGACCCGCGAGCGGACGAGTGCGTATATGGTGGCGATCGGGCTGCTGTTCGTCGTGACGCTGCTGGGCATGGAGCAAACGGCCCGATTTGCCGGTGCGGCTCCGGGGGTAATGGATGGCATCAGTCAGTTGAGCCCCAAACTCAATCTCAACCGGCTTGCAACGGGCCGCATTGAACTGTCGGTGGTGTTCAATTTCATCGTCCTCACCAGCTTGGCGCTCTGGGGCGCGGCTCAGGCTCTAGCTGCCCGGCGTGCCGGACCCGGCAGCTTTGTTGTCTTGTGCGGTTACGCGCTGGAAGGCCTGCTGGCGCTCGTCGTTGCTGTGGCAATGATGGTTGGTGTTTCAGGCCTCGATGCCTCAGCAGATTGGACGCAACAACGCCAATACACATTGCATCCTGCCACGATTTCGGCTGCGCGTGCGGCCGATGCCTCAACGACGATTGATCTCTACTGGAGCGAACACGTGGCGTGCGTGCCTGTCGGGATACGCGACCACGCGCATCGCATCGAACGACTTTTCAAGACGCTGGCGCGGCAATCAAACGGCCGGCTAACCGTTAAAACACACGACGCGGCGCCCGATACTGAAGCAGAGTGGGCGGCGCTGGCGCAAGGGGTCAAACGGGTCGCGATGAGTTCGGGCGACGCATTCCTTCTCGGCGCGGTGTTGCGTCAGGGCGATCGCCGCCGGACGTTCGACTATTTCGACGTCGATCGCTCTGGAGTGCTCGAATACGACGTCGCTCTCGCGCTGACCAAGCTCAGTCAAGCGCGCATTCCAAAGGTCGGCTTGCTGTCGCCGCTGCTTACGCCCTCCAACATCACAGAGCCGCGTGAGGGCTTGTCATTCTTGGCCGGGCTCAAGAGTTCCGCCGACGTCGCGATTATTCCGTTTTTCGCCGACAACCTGCCCGACGATATCGACGTTTTGATCGTGCTCGGCGGGGCTGCTTTGAAGCCGTCGATGCTTTACGCCATCGACCAGCATGCCATGCGCGGAAAAGGACTGATCGTTTGCCTCGACCCTCATACGCGCTTCAATCCCTCCAGTGATGCTGTCGTCCCTGCCGTGACAGGGAGAGGTGCGACGGTTGCTGATCTGCTTGATCACTATGGGGTCAAGTTTGAACCGATGGTTGTTGGCGACGCGCTACTTGCAGCGACAATTGCGGGAGACGACCAGCAGCGGACCACGTATCCGTTCTGGCTGCGGGTGAAACGCGAACAAGTTTCAGCGGTCAATCCGGCAACGGCGAACTTGAGTGAACTCCTGTTTGCCGAGTCTGGCTTCCTTACATTGGCCCCCGGCAGCGGCAATGTCAGTCTGGTGTCAACCTCGGATCAATCCGGACTGCTTGCTGCCAAAGATTTCAAAAGCTTCGGTCCTGCTGCCGTCACTGCCAGGTTCGTTTCCGACGGCAAAGTGCGAACGCTTGCCGCCTTTATTCCCGGCCCTCTGACCAGCGCTTATCCCCCGCGCGAAAGCTCGCCTGCATCACATGTTTCAAAGAGGGACGGGGCGGCAGTTTTTGCCGTTGCCGATGTCGACTGGTTGTTTGATGCGCTCGCCGTCGATGGCGCGGGCACCTCCGCTGCTCGCCCGCTCAACGATAACCACGCCCTTCTGGCCAACATGGTCGACCTTGCCGGACGCGATGCACGCCTGCTCGACATTCGGACGCGGGGCGGAGCGGATCGGCGGTTTGCGCGCGTCGATCAGTTTCTCAAGCAGGCGCGTACGGCAACACAGGCCGATGAGGCGAATGCAACCGCAAAGATCGCGAAGGTCGAAGGCCTTATTGCCGAAGTTCTAAAAGCGGCGAAGGTCAAGCGGATGGCCGAGCTGCCGCCCGAGATCCAGGTGCAAATCGAAAATCTTAATTTCGGGTTGATTCCGGTGCGACGTCAATTGCGCGACATCCGGCTTGGCATGCGCGAGCAGGTCGAAGCGTTAGGCCGCAGACTTACGATTATCAATCTCGCGGCTGGCCCGTTGCTGGCTGGCAGCTTCGCATCGCTGATGTTTGCAAGCCGCCGACGCTCGTCATTCGCGCGCGATGCAACATAGTTCCCACCTTCTAATCGATAGTCTTAATCGAATTGCTGGTTCCGCCCACACACGAATACGTTGG
>JANOVN010000315.1:0-3809 GCA_031417455.1 Hyphomicrobiaceae bacterium
CAACCCCACGCGCGGATACCAAACCGCATAAGTCAGTACTTATGCGGTTTGGTATTACTCCGGCTTTCACCGGGAGTTGAACAAAATTCGATCCCGAGGGCAGTAAACCAAAAGGCTGGCAATTGCGTAGTGCTTTACCTATATGCTAAGATACTGTTGTTGTTGTGTACTTCCAGTTTGAATACGTTCTTTTATCAGACTGGGTCCGTCTGAAAGGAGACGCACATGCGCACTCTTATTGTGTCACTGACGACCGCCCTGGGTCTGGCGTGCCTTGCCGCAGCTGGACCAGCGAACGCAGGGACGCTCCCTGTCACGCCAAAAGCTCATCTGACGACTGGCGTGGACGCTAACCTCGATGAAGTCCATTGGCGCCATCATCGCCGGAATTACGCTTATTACCCGCGTTACCGGTACTATGACGACTACAGCTATAGCTATCCACGATACCGTTCGTACGGATACTATGGCGTCCCGGGTTTCAGCTTGCATATCGGGCCGCAGCACCGCTGGGGTCATCACCGCCGTTGGTAGTGATGGCTGGCCACTCGCGCAAAAGTTGCGGTTGATGCGACGGTCGTTTCCAGACTTAGGCTGGAAACGGCCTCATACCTTTTGACGAAATTGGGGCAGGGCGATGCTTTTGGCATGGCCCGGGTGCGACTCTTCATCTAAAGACGGAAT
The DNA here is from genome assembly GCA_031417455.1 of Hyphomicrobiaceae bacterium. Taxonomy (GTDB): domain Bacteria; phylum Pseudomonadota; class Alphaproteobacteria; order Rhizobiales; family Hyphomicrobiaceae; genus JANXVY01. Next base: position 685 of record JANOVN010000315.1, read on the forward strand.
CACATGCCGCTGAACCTCTTCAGCGGCATCTCTTCGTTTGTCATCTGAAGGTGCCGCCAAAGGCACCAAAATAATCGGGAAGGGGACTGGTCTAATGGATCAACTTATGTGGGGGATCATCGGGTGCGCGGCTCTTGCCGTGCTCTATTCGCTGATCACCGGCCGCGCCGTAATGGCTGCGGACGCGGGCAATGCTCGCATGCAGGAAATCGCAGGCGCCATCCGTGAAGGCGCCACCGCTTATCTCAACCGGCAGTACACCACCATCGGCGCCGTCGGCGCTGTCATTTTTGTTGCTGCCTATGCGCTGCTGGGCGGCAAGGTCGCCATCGGCTTTGCGATCGGTGCGATTCTTTCGGCGCTCGCGGGTTACATCGGCATGCATGTCTCGGTGCGCGCCAACGTGCGGACCGCACAGGCGGCGTCAAAGTCGCTCGCTGGCGGCCTCAAGATGGCCTTTGAAGCCGGTGCCGTCACCGGCATGCTGGTGGCTGGTCTCGCGCTGCTCGGCGTCTCGATCTACTACTTCCTTCTTACCGTCCAATTCGGCCTCAAGCCCAACTCGCGTGAAGTCATCGACTCACTCGTTGCGCTTGGATTTGGCGCTTCGCTGATCTCGATCTTCGCCCGTCTGGGCGGTGGTATCTTCACCAAGGGCGCTGACGTCGGCGGCGATCTCGTCGGTAAAGTCGAAGCCGGCATTCCCGAAGACGATCCGCGTAACCCGGCAACGATTGCCGACAATGTGGGCGACAACGTCGGCGACTGCGCCGGCATGGCCGCCGATTTGTTCGAGACGTATGCCGTGACCGTGGTTGCGACCATGGTTCTGGCGTCGATCTTCTTTGGCGAACAGCCAGGCGTCCTGGCGAAAATGATGGTTTATCCGCTCGCCATCTGCGCGGTTTGCACCGTCACCTCGATCATCGGCACCTACTTCGTGCGCCTTGGCAAGAACGGCTCGATCATGGGCGCGCTCTATAAGGGCATCATCGCTGCCGGCCTGCTGTCGATCCCGGCGATCTATTTCGCCACGCAGACCGTTCTCGGCGGCTTTGGCCCCGTGGGCACAGCCAACGGCGTGCCGATCACCGGCATGAACCTGTTTTATTGCGCTCTCGTCGGTCTGGCCGTCACCGGCCTTATCGTCTGGATCACGGAATATTACACCGGTATCGGCTTCCGTCCCGTGCGCTCGATCAGCCAGGCCTCGGTTACCGGCCACGGCACGAACGTGATCCAGGGCCTGGCCGTTTCGCTCGAATCGACCGCGCTGCCGACGCTTGTCATCGTGTTCGGCATCCTGTCGACCTATAACCTCGCTGGCCTGTACGGCACGGCGATCGCCACCACGACCATGATCGGCCTGGCCGGCATGGTGGTTGCGCTCGACGCGTTCGGCCCGGTCACCGACAACGCAGGTGGCATCGCCGAAATGGCAGGCTTACCTAAGGAAGTCCGCCGTTCGACGGACGCACTCGATGCGGTCGGGAACACCACGAAGGCCGTCACCAAGGGCTATGCCATCGGTTCGGCTGGTCTTGGCGCACTCGTCTTGTTTGCCGCCTATTCGGAAGACTTGAAGTATTTCACCGCCAAGGCGAATGCTCCCGGTTCGACCGAGTTTGCCTACTTCAAGGGTTTGAAGGCGATCAACTTTTCGCTCGACAACCCTTACGTCGTGGTCGGCCTGCTGCTTGGCGGTCTGATCCCCTACCTGTTCGGCGGGATGGCCATGACGGCCGTCGGTCGCGCAGCCGGCTCCATCGTCGAAGAAGTCCGCCGTCAGTTCAAGGCCAAGCCCGGCATCATGAAGGGCACGGAGAAGCCCGACTATGCTCGCGCCGTCGACATCCTAACCGTTGCAGCCATCAAGGAAATGGTCATTCCCTCGTTGCTGCCCGTGCTATCGCCGATCGTGCTCTACTTCGTGATCTTCAAGATCGCGGGTGGTGGACTTGCTGGTAAGGAAGCGGGCTTTGCGGCCGTCGGCGCCATGCTGCTCGGCGTGATCGTCACCGGCATCTTCGTCGCCATCTCGATGACCTCGGGCGGCGGCGCGTGGGACAACGCCAAAAAGTCGTTCGAAGACGGCTTCGTCGATAAGGACGGCGTGAAGCACCAGAAGGGCAGCGAGGCCCACAAGGCGTCCGTCACCGGTGATACCGTCGGCGATCCATACAAGGACACTGCTGGCCCCGCCGTGAACCCGGCCATCAAGATCTGCAACATCGTTGCGCTCTTGCTGCTCGCCGTGCTTGCGCACGGGTAAGGGTTGGGTTTGATGAAATGAGTGAATTGAAGGGGCGCGGCTTAGGCTGCGTCCCTTTTTTGTTGGGTGCCCATCCGATCTAAGGCGTTGGATGAACTTCGGAAGAATTTCTTTTAGAGTTGCCAAATGAACCAGTTACTCGACAGAATTGCCATTGATCCCGCCGTTTGCGGCGGCAGGGCCTGTATCAGAGGAACACGGATATGGGTCTCGCTGGTGTTGGATTTTCTTGCGACCGGCGAGACCGAAGCACAAATTCTTGGCGCTTATCCGCAGCTTGAATCCGATGATGTTCGTGCGTGTCTGGCGTACGCGGCTGAGGTGGCCCGCGAACGAATTTTGCCTATTCCGGTCGGATAAAGGATCTTCTGCGATTGCTTGAGACACGGCCTGTCCAAGGTGAGCTTTGGATCGTTCAGCTAGGCCGGGTTTGGATCCGCGCGGGAGATTAGCGCGACAGAGTGCAGATTTCTTTGGTTTTACCGCCGTGCTTCACTCGCCATCGTGACCGCCAATCCCGCGAGAGCGGTGCCCATGAACCAACGCGGGGCTATGTGGCGATGGCTTGTTTGAGATGGCGCGATGGTTCATAAAAACCTTCCGTAGGGCAGCATTTTGATTGGGGACATACATGGTGATGCGCAGATTGACGCCGGGTGGCGGACTTTTGGGTTTATTGGCTTTAATGGCGTTTGGTGCACACGCCGTGGCGCAGGACAAACCTGCACCTGCTCCTCATTCGGAAGAAGCAAAACAGATCGAGGGCGAAAAGGCGTTCGAGGCCGCCCTCAAGGCGCGTACGGTGGGGCCGGCCGAGGTGGCGTTACTGACCCAGGCCGTCTTGAAGGTGCCG